>NZ_JBHVSQ010000005.1:0-64629 GCF_042885055.1 Isoptericola sp. NPDC058082
GGGGGGGGGGGGGGGGGGGGGGTGCCCACCCCCCGGGGGGGAAAGGGGGCCCCCCCCCACGCCGGTCTCGTCACGTCTCAGGCGACCTCGTAACCACAGATCGCCTCGACCTTCGCCGCCGACGCGCCGGCGGGGTCGAACGCGTAGCCCAGCCACTCGCGCACGAGCCGGCGGGCGAGCTCCGGGCCGACGACCCGCTGCCCCAGGCAGAGCACCTGCGCGTCGTTGCTGAGCACGGAGCGCTCGACCGAGTACGAGTCGTGCGCCGTCACCGCGCGGACGCCGGGCACCTTGTTCGCCGCGATCGCGACGCCCAACCCCGTGCCGCAGACCAGGAGCGCCCGGTCGGCCTCGCCGGCCGCGACGAGCCGGGCCGCCTCGACCGCGACGTGCGGGTACGCCGTGTGCCCGTCGGCACCCACGCCGACGTCCGTCACCGTCGCGACGCGGGGGTCGTCGGCGAGGTCCCCCGCGAGGAGGGACTTGAGGTCGAAGCCCGCGTCGTCGGACCCGACCACGAGGCGCAGCCCCGTGCCCGCCTCGGTCGCGCTGTCGTCCGTTGCTGTCATGCCGGTGTCTCCTTCTCCTGCCGCGCCGGTGCTGCGGGCGCCGCCAGGTGCTGATGGGTCTGTTCAGTCGCGGGCGAGGACCTCGCCCACGCGGGTGACGACGAGCGCGAACGAGGTCGCGCCGGCGTCCGGGGTGCCGAGGGACTTCTCCGCGAGCGGCCGAGCCCGCCCGACGCGCGGGCGCAGGTCCGCGGTGGCGCGGGCACCCTCGGTCGCCGCGTCGGCAGCCGCCGCCCAGGCGTCCCTCGTCGGGGCGCCGGCCCCCGCCTGCTCACGGAACGACGCGGCGAACGGCAGCAGTGCGTCGAGCAGGGTCTTGTCCCCCGCCTGCGCGCGGCCGAGGTCCTGCACGGACTCGGCGAACGCGTCGATCGCGTCGGCGACCTTCGGGGGGTCGTACGCGTCCCCGTCGTCCCCGAGCGACCCGCCGAACGCCTCCAGCGCGGCGCCCCAGAGCACGCCGGAGGTGCCGCCGGCCTGCTCGGCCCACGCCCGCCCCGCGCGGCCGAGCAGCCAGGCGGCACCGGCCTCGGGCGGCGCCTGCTCGGCGCTGCGCAGGGCCGCGGTGGCGCCCTTGAGCATGCCTCGGCCGTGGTCGCCGTCGCCGGCGACCGCGTCGATGCGGCCGAGCTCCTCCTCGTGCTCGGCGACGACCGCGTGCAGGGCGCGCAGCCCGTCGCGGACGGCGCCCGCGAGCGCCCGGGAGGCGTCGCTCGCCGGCGGCACGGCCTCGTCCTGGGCCACGCCCTCGGCGGCACCCCCGCGCCCCGAGGCGTCGAGCCGCTCGAGGGGCGCACGCTGCTTGCGGTACGCCGGGGTGTAGGCGTCGGCCGTCCAGCACCGCTCCAGCTCGTCGTCCAGCCACTGGAGGGTGAGGGACACGCCGCCCATGTCGAGGCTCGTGACGAGCTCGCCGACCTCCGGCTCCACCAGGGTGAAGCCCCGCTCGCGCAGCAGCCGGGCCACGTGCCGCCACAGGAGGAAGAGCTCCTCGTACTTCGTGGTGCCGAGGCCGTTGAGCACCGGCGCGAGGCGCGTCGACGACGAGTCCGGCGCCGCGGCGAGGAGGCGCTCCACGAGGAGGCCGGCGAGCTTCTCCGCCGGCAGCAGGGGGACGTCCTCGATGCCCGGCTCGCCGTGGATGCCGAGGCCGAGCCCCAGGTGCCCGGCGGGCACCTGGAAGAGGGGGGCTTCGGCGCCCGGCATCGTGCAGCCGGAGAACGCCACGCCGAGCGTGCGGGTCGCGGCGTTCGACGCGCGGCCGACCCGCTCCACCTCGTCGAGGTCGAGGCCCGCCGCGGCCGCGGCGCCCATCGCCTTGAAGACGGAGAAGTCGCCCGCGATGCCGCGGCGCTGCTCGGGGTCCTCGGCGGACGCGACGTCATCGGTCACGACGACGACCCGCGCGTCGATGCCCTCCTTGCGCAGCCGCTCGGCGGCGATGCCGAAGTTCATGATGTCGCCGGCGTAGTTGCCGAAGCTGAGCACCACCCCGCGCCCCTGGTCGGCCGCCTTCGCGACGGAGTACGCCTGGGCCGCGGACGGCGAGGTGAAGATGTTGCCGACCACGGCGCCGTGCGCCAGGCCGGACCCCACCGTGCCGCAGAAGGCCGGGTAGTGGCCCGAGCCGCCGCCGATCACGACGGCGACCTGCGGCTCGCCGTCCGGCAGCGTCACGACGCCGCCGGGCACGCCGCGCAAGCGGTCGGCGTAGAGGTCGAGGAATCCGGCGAGCTGGTCGTCGGCGAACTCCTCCGGGTCGTCGAAGATCCTCGTCATGGGAGCGTCCTTCGTTCGTTCGGGTGTCGTGCGGAGGCGTGCGGAGCGGGAAGCCGGCGGGGCCCGCCGTCAGCGGACCGCCTCGGCGGCGGGCCGCCTGGTCGACCGGCCGGCCGGCGTGTGCCCCGGCTGGTCGACGGTGAGGCGGCCGACCATGACGAAGGCCGCGGCGTAGAGGGCCACGAACATCCAGACGATGCCCTGGCCGCCGAGGCCGACGGCGAAGCCCAGCGCGACGACGGCCGAGCCCAGGAAGGCGGCCCCGCCCGCGGCGGTCGTGTACATGGCCATCGCGGCGCCCTTCCGCTCGGGGGCGAGCGCCGGCATGATCGCGCCCATCGGGACGAACCCGGCGAGCAGGCAGCCGAAGACGCACCCGGCGGCGGTCGCGACCCAGAAGCCCCAGTCGGAGCCGTAGGGCACGAGCTGCGGCACGTACCACCAGGCGAGCAGGCCGAGCGACGACCCGAACACGCCGAACCACTTCACCGTGCGCTGCCAGCCGATGCGGTCGCCGATCCACCCGAAGAGGGCGTTGACGAGGATGTTGGTCGCGTACACGAGCACGGTCATCGTCAGCCACCGGGCCTGGCCCCAGCCGCGCTCGTCGGCGATCACGGCGGGAAGCACGATGAACATGCCGTACTGGGGCGCGGTGTTGATGAGGCGCACGAGGAAGCCCATGAGCACCTTGGGGCTGCGCACCGTCAGCGACAGGCCGGAGAGCATGACCGTCGAGGCCGAGTCGCCGGCGGGCGCGATCCGGCGCGACCCGCGCGGGTCGCGCACGCCGAACCACGCGACGAGGAAGCCGAGCGTCACCGGGAGCAGCGACGCCCACATCGCACCGGCCTCGCCGGCGAACCCGCCGCCGAACGTCGGGATGGCGCCGATGGCGAAGAGCGAGCCGAGGGTGGGCAGCCCGCCGGTGAACGCGACGTAGAACCAGCCGACGGCGGAGCCGTTGCGCTCGGGGCGCGTGGCGACGTTCACCCAGACCAGGAAGCCGAACGCGAACAGCGGGTAGCCGAAGCCCCGGATCGCGTAGGTCAGCGCGACCGCCCAGAAGCTGCCGCTGTCCAGGGCGACGAGGAACAGGGCCTGGAAGACGACCCAGACGCCGAACCCGAGCAGCATCACCTTGCGCGGCCCGAGGAGGTCCGCGAGCGCCCCGGACAGATAGCTGCCCACGAGCACGGTGAGGCTGTACGCCGTGATGATCGTGGCGACGGTCGCCTCGGGGCTGCCGAGCGCCTCGACGAGGTGCGGGGTGATGAAGTTGGAGTCGACGCCGACCCCGGTCATGAACAGCAGGACGCCCAGATAGCCCCACGCGACGGAGCGGGGGATACCCATCCGCTCCAGCCGGGACTCGGTGGCCGGCGACGGCGCGTCGTCGCGCGTCGTGGTCTCAGACATGGTTCTCCTTCGAACGGTCGGATCCGTGGCGGTGGGGCGAGGTCAGGACAGCGACGGGACGATCGACACCTTGACCGAGCCGCCCGCCGAGTCGCCGACCAGGTCGAGGGCGTCCTGGAAGCGCTCGAGCGGGAACTGGTGCGTGCACACCTCCTCGAGCGGGAGGGTGCCGGACTCGATGAGCTTGATGGCGGGGCGCCAGCAGTGCGGGCCGAGGTGCGCGCCCAGCACGTCGAGCTCCTTGTCGTCCGAGAGGATCGACCAGTCCACGGTCACGTCGTCCTTGAAGACCGAGTACTCGACGAAGGTGCCGAGCTTGCGCAGCAGGTCGAGGCCCTGCGCGACGGCCGACGGGTGGCCGGTGGCCTCGATGTAGACGTCGGCCCCGTAGCCGCCGGTGAGCTCCTTGACCCGCGCGACGGCGTCCTCGGTCGTGATGTTGATCGTCACGTCGGCGCCGACCTTGCTCGCCAGCTCGAGCTTGGCGTCGCTCATGTCGAGCGCGACGACGAGGTACGGGTTCTTCTGGCGGGCGCCGGCGATGGCGCCGAGGCCGATCGGGCCCGCGCCGGCCACCACGACGACGTCGTCCAGCTGGATCCCGCCGCGCTCGACGGCGTGCATCGAGCAGGACAGCGGCTCGGCGAACGCGGCGTGCTGCGGCGCGATCGAGGGGTCGACCTGGTGCGTCAGGGCCCGCTCCGGCACCAGCACGTACTCGGCCATGGCCCCGTTGAAGCCCTTGAAGCCGAACATGTCGTGCGGGCCGCACATCCAGTACGCGCCGCGCAGGCAGTACCGGCACTCCCAGCAGGGCACGATCTGCTCGCAGGCGAGCCGGTCGCCGAGCGCGGCCTCGCGCTTGTCGAGCGCGCCCTGGTCGCCGGCCGCGACGACGGTGCCGGCGAACTCGTGGCCGGGCGTCACGCCCTTCTGCGCCCAGGCCGGGCGGTGCTCGTCGCCCCAGAACTTCGCGGCGCCGTGGTAGCACTTCAGGTCGCTGGCGCAGACGCCGACGGCGTCGACGCGCAGCAGGAGCTCCCCCGGCCCGGGGACGGGCACGGGGAGGGTCTCGAGTCGGTAGTCCTCGGGACCGTGGACGACCACGGCGCGCATGGTCTCGGGAAGGGCGGTCTCGGCGTTCGTGACGAGGGGCACGGGTCTGGCCTCCGTTGGCTCTGGGTTCCGGACGCGGCCACCGTAGCCACTCCGTGAACATTTGTCACGCACACTTGTTCAGGAGAGGAGCGCCGGGCGCGCGGAAGGGGAAGAATCACCGTCGTCCGACGACGTCCCGAGACCCTGGGAGCACCGTGAGCGAGCGCGACGACGCGAGGCCTGACCGGACGGACCACCTGAGCGAGCACCGGAGCGAGCACGAGGTGACCGCCGCCGACCTGGCGTACCAGGCGGCGCGGATGTACTACGTCGACAACGAGACGCAGGCCGCCATCGCGGAGCGCCTGGACGTCTCGCGCCCCACCGTCAGCCGGCTCGTGACCGAGGCGCGCCGGCTCGGCCTGGTGCGCATCGAGGTCGTGGACCCCCGCTCCGACGAGCGCGGCGTGCTCGCCGCGCGCCTCCGCGAGGCCCTCGGCCTGGACGGCGCCCGCGTCGTGCCGCCCGTCCATCCCAGCCGGCTCGGCCCCGACCTCGCCCCCGCCGTCGGCGCGGAGATCGAGGACATGGGTCTGGAGCCCGGCGACGTGCTGCTGCTCTCGTCCGGGCGGACCGTCTACGAGGTCGTGCGCGAGCCGCTGCCCAAGATGACCGGCGTGCAGGTCGTCCCGACCGTCGGCGGCCTCAGCGAGCCCGTCGCCTGGTACCAGACCAACGAGATCGCCCGCCTTGCCGCCGAGAGCACGGGCGCCTTCCCGGCGTTCCTGTTCACCGAGGTGCTGCCCACGGTCCCGATGCGCCGCTCGCTCGACGAGGACCCGACCTTCCGGCACGTGATCGGCCTCTGGCGGTCCGCCCGCGCCGCCGTGGTCGGCATCGGCGCGCCGACCGCCACCCGGAACTCGATCTCCCGCTCGATCCCTGCGGACGCGTCGACGTTCCGCGACGCCATCGGGGACGTGTGCATGAACTTCTTCGACGCCGCCGGCGCCGCGATCGAGTTCCCCGGCAGCGACCGGATGGTGCGCACCCCCCGCGAGCTGCTCCAGGGGCTCGACCGGTGCGTCGGCGTCGCCGTGGGCGTCGAGAAGGTGCCCAGCATCGTCGGCGCCGTGCGGGCCGGACTCGTGCGCTCCCTCGTGACCGACGCGCCGACGGCGCGCGCCCTGCTCGAGGCGCTCGACCGGCCGGCGGCGCGCCGCCCATGACCGGGGCCGTCCTCGGCGTCGACATCGGGACCTCGAGCGCGAAGGCGGTGCTCGTCGACCTCGACGGTCGTGTGCTGGCGCGCGCCACGATCGAGCACGAGCCCGACCGCCCTCGTCCCGGGCACGTCGAGATGGACCCGGAGGTCTGGTGGGACGAGCTCGCGGAGCTCACGGCGCGGCTGCGCCGCCGGTGCGACGTCCCCGTCGTCGCGGTGGGCACCAGCGGCGTCGGCCCCTGCGCCGTCCTCACGGACGCGGCGGGCACGCCCCTGCGCCCCGCCATCCTCTACGGCGTCGACACGCGCGCGTCCGCGCAGATCGACCGGCTGGAGGCAGAGCTCGGGGCCGAGGCCGTCGAGCGGGCCACCGGCTCCCGGCTCTCCAGCCAGGCCGTGGGGCCCAAGCTCGCGTGGGTCGCCGAGCACGAGCCGGAGGTCTGGGCCCGCGCCCGCCGCCTGTTCATGCCGTCGTCCTGGCTCGTCTGGAGGCTCACGGGCGCCTACCGCCTCGACCACACGTCGGCCAGCCAGGCCGCGCCGCTCTACGACCTGCGCGCCGGCACCTGGCACGAGCGCTGGGCCGACCGGCTGCGCGGCCAGGTCACCCTGCCCGCGCTCGGGCTGCCCGGTGACGTGGCCGGGAAGGTCACGGCCGACGCCGCGCGGCGGACCGGCCTGCCCGAGGGCACCCCCGTCGTGCTCGGGACGATCGACGCCTGGGCGGAGGCTGCCAGCGTCCCCACGGCCCCGGACGACGTCGCCCTCATGTACGGCAGCACGCTCTTCATGATCGCGTCGGGCCACCGCCTGCTGCACCACCGCGACCTCTGGTCGGCGGTCGGTGTCCGGCCCGGGACGTACGACCTCACGGCCGGCACCGCCACCAGCGGGGCGGTCACCGGCTGGCTGCGCGGGCTGTTCGGCGGCCCCGGGTTCGGCGAGCTGGTCGCGGAGGCCGAGCGCTCCCCGGCGGGCAGCCGCGGCCTCCTCATGCTCCCGTACTTCGCCGGCGAACGGACCCCGCTGCACGACCCGGACGCCCGCGGCGTCATCGCCGGGCTCACGCTCGAGCACTCCCGGGGGGACGTGTACCGCGCGGCGCTCGAGGCGACCGCCTTCGGCGTCCGCCAGAACCTCGAGCTCCTGCGCGGCGCCGGAGCGCCGGCGCTGCGCGGGGTGGCCGTCGGAGGGGGGTCGCAGGGCGCCCTGTGGCCGCAGATCGTCTCCGACGTCACCGGGCTCCCCCAGGTCCTCGCCGACGGGTCGTCGGGCGCGTGCCTCGGCGCGGCCTACCTCGCCGCGTCCGCCGTGGCGGAGGTCGACATCGCGCGGTGGAACCCCCTGACGACCCGGATCGAGCCGGACCCTGCCCGGGCGGCGCGCTACGACATCCTCTACGACGGCTACCGGGAGCTGTACCGCACGACGCGGGACACCGTGCACCGCCTGGCGGACGTCCAGCACGCCTCGCCCGGCGCGGCCGACGCGCCCTAGGCGGCGCCGGCCAGCGGGACCTCGGCGACGGCCTCGTGCAGCGGCCCGCCCGACCGCCCCTCCCCGAGCCGGGACGCGACGACGTGCACGGCGTCCACCCGCCACGACGGCCCCCGGTACACGGCGAGCGCCCGCGCCCACGGCACCAGCGGCGACGCGTCGGCCTCCCGCCCGCGCGGCCCCCGCGTGCCTCCGCGTGCGGAGTCCACCCGCCGCCGGCCCGCCGCGGCAGGAACGGTCGCACGAGCGGACGCCCGCGCGACCGTGAGGTGCGGCCGTCCCGACGTGCGGTCCGCGGCGGGCAGGCCCGACGCGCCGACGGCGGCGTCCTGCGCGAGCTCGCCGGCGCGCCTCAGGTCGTCGACCGACCCGGCCACACCCACCCAGAGCGTGCGGCCGCCGAAGGTGCCGCCGCCGCTCAGGGCCAGCTCGAACGGCGGCACGTCGGCCAGCGCGTCGCCCAACGCGTCCACGTAGTCCGGCACGGCCCCGTCCGGCACCTCGCCGTGGAAGACCAGCGTGACGTGACGCTGCTCGGGCGGCACCCAGCGCAGCCCGCGGCCCGGGTCCGCGACGGACGCGCCGCCCACGCCGGCGAGGGCGAGCTCCAGGTGGGCGAGGGCCTCGGCGGACGGGTACACGGCCGTGAACAGGCGCATGGCGCGATGCTAGGCCCCGCGGCAGGCTGGGGGCATGCCCACGACCCGCCGCGCGCTCGCCGGCACGACCCTGGCCGTCGCCGGCGTCGGCGCCGCGCTCCTGACCCGGCGCATGACCCAGACCTGGGGCACGGCCGCCCTGGAGGCCGACCAGCCGCTGCCCGGGGACGACCTCGTGCCGTCGGCCGACGTGGTCGCGACCCGCGCCGTCGGCATCCGTACGCCCGCCGCCGCCGTGTGGCCCTGGCTGCTGCAGCTCGGCTACGGCCGCGGCGGGTTCTACTCCTACGACCGGATCGAGCGCCTGATGGGCCTGGACATCCGCTCCGCGGACCGCGTGGTGCCCGAGTGGCAGCGCCTCGGCCCGGGCGACCGGGTGCACCTCGCCGAGGGCTTCGGGCTCCGCGTGGCCGCGCTGGAGCCGCGGCGCCACCTGGTCCTGCTGGGCGACGAGGGCGGTCCCGACGGCGCGCCGCCCTTCGACTTCTCGTGGGCGTTCGTGCTGCGCCCGTGGCCCGGACGGTCCGCCGGGACGCGGCTGCTCGTGCGGGAGCGGTACCGGTCGCACGGCGTCGCGGGGCGGCTCGTCGTCGAGGCCACGCAGGTGGCGAGCTGGGTGATGTCGGCCGCGATGCTGCGCGGCATCCGGGACCGCGCCGAGGGGCGAGCGGACCGGCGGGGCTCAGGCGCGTCGCACGTTCGGTGACTCGCTGTCACGGCCCGCGACGCGTTCGAGACCACCTTCGACGGCCGACGTGGACGGACCCGCCACGGCCTCTCGGGCGCACGTCAGGGGTTCAGCAGCCGGCGCGTGTGGTCGTCGGCAGGCAGGAAGGTCTCGAGGTGCAGACCGTCGAGGGTGACGTCGGAGGCGCTCTCGATCTGGCTGGCCACGCTGAACATCCGGAGCACCTCCCCACCCGCCTCGATCTCCAGCGGGACGACAGGGTCGGCCGATGGTCGGGTGGGGGGCTCACCGTCGCAGGGGTAGTCGACGACGTCCTCCCGGAGCGCGACCAGGTCGTGGTCGCCGCCGGTGCGGGCGATGCGCTGCTGGAGCTGGTGAAGCAGGTGCTCTCGCCAGGTGGGCAGGTTGCGGATGCGCGGTGCGAGTCCTCGCGGGTGCAGGCAGAGCCGGATCACGTTGAGCGGAGGCTCGAGCAGCCTCGGGTCGCAGCCGGCGACCAGCGCGTCGACGGGCCGGTTGGCGTCGACCACGTCCCAACGGTCGTCGAGGAGCAACGCCGGGTACGGCGCGTGGGCGTCCAACAAGGTGCGCAACCCGGCCATCACCGGCGCGAGCGCCTCGTCGTCGGTGGCACGGTGCGCGTAACGGGGAGCGAAGCCCCCCGCGAGCAGGAGGCGGTTCTGCTCGCCCAGGGGTACCCGCATCACCTCGGCCAGCCGGAGGATCATCTCCGGGGTCGGCCGGGATCTTCCGGTCTCGACGAAGCTCACGTGCCGGGTGCTCACCTCCGCCTGGGTGGCGAGCGCGAGCTGGCTCAAGGATCGCAGCTCACGCCAACGGCGCAGTTCGTTGCCGACCGATGGAGCCATCACCGTCGAGGTCATGGGAGGAGCGTAGGCAGCACCTGTCAAAGGCGACCATGACCTCAGAGGTCATCGACCGGACGGTCGACGAGCGGCGAGTCTTCGGGTGCAACGTCATCGAGAAGGGAAGACGCCATGAACGAGATCGTGACCCGCTACCTCGACACCTGGAACGCCACCGACACGTCGGCCCGCGCCGAGCTCCTCACCCGCCACTGGGCCGAGGACTGCGCCTACGTCGACCCGCTCGCCGAGGCGCAGGGCCGCGAAGCGGTCGAGACGACCATTCAGGCTGTCCAGGCTCAGTTCCCCGGCTTCGTCTTCACCCCCGTGGGCGACATCGACGCCCACCATCAGCAGGTCCGCTTCCAGTGGGGCCTCGGACCGGCCGGCGAGGAGCCGGTCGTGATCGGCTTCGACGTCCTCGTGGTCGACGCGGACCAGCGCATCCGCGACGTTCGCGGCTTCCTCGACAGGGTTCCTGCCTGACGCCTCGCTCGACCGACGCCCACGACGTCCGACGAACCCTGTGACCGGAGGCCGCCGCGTCAAGAACCACGTCAAGAACCTGGCGCGGCGGCCTCCGGCAGCGTCCTCAGCACGAGGTCGAGGACCGGACACGCGGTACCGGGAAGACGTCGCCTGGTCGGTCTGCCGCGCGCCTCGACGCGCGTCGAGGAGACGCGTCCTAGCGCTGGGCGCGCCCGCTGGCGTACAGGCAGACGGTCGCGGCGGTCGCGAGGTTGAGCGACTCGGCCTGGCCGCGGATCGGCACGCGCACGACCGCGTCGGCGAGGGCACGGTCGGCCTCGGGCAGACCCCAGGCCTCGTTGCCGAAGACCCATGCCGTCGAGCCGGAGAGGTCGGGCTGGTCGGGCTCTCGCGAGGCCGCGCCCGCGACGTCGAGCAGGTCGTCCAGGTCGTGGGTCCCCGCGCCGTCGGCGGCGAGGACGACACAGCCGGCGGACCGGAGGACGGCGACGGCCTCGGCCAGCGACGCCCCGGTGACGACCGGGAGGTGGAACAGCGAGCCGGCCGTGGACCGCACCACCTTCGGGTTGTGCGGGTCGACGCTGTGGCCCGCGAGGACCACCAGGTCGGCGCCGGCGGCGTCGGACGCGCGGATCACGGTGCCCGCGTTCCCCGGGTCGCGCACGGCGGCCAGCACGGAGACGAGCAGCGGGCGCCCCTCGGCGGCCCGCGCCTCGGCCAACGACGCCACCGCCTCGTCGAGTCCGTACGACCGTGCCCGCACGACCGCCAGGACACCCTGGGCGTCGGGGCTCATCGCCTCCAGCACCTCGGGCGTCCCGACGTGCAGGTGCAGGCCGGCGTCGAGGGCGTCGCGCAGGATCTCGTCGTAGCGCTCGGCCGCGGCGGGTGTCAGATAGACGTCCCGGACGTCGTGGGCCGCGTGGCGGACCGCCTCGCGCACGCCCTGAGGGCCCTCGACGAGGAACTGCGCGTGCCGGGAACGCGCAGGACGCCCGGACAGCGCCCTGACCTGCTTGACCCGGTCCGCCCGCGGGTTCGCGAGCGTCACGTCGGGGATGCCTGAGATCATGCGCGGCATCGACAGGTCGGGGGTGTCCGGGCGTCCGGGTGCTGAGCGGTGGCTCAGGCGGCCTTCGGCGCGTTGACGTCGGCCGGCAGCGCGTCCTTGGCGACCTGGACGAGCGCGTTGAACGCCGCCACGTCGTTGACCGCGAGCTCGGCGAGCATGCGACGGTCGACCTCGACCTCAGCGGCCTTGAGGCCCTGGATGAGGCGGTTGTAGGTCAGCCCCTGCGCGCGGGACGCAGCGTTGATGCGCTGGATCCACAGCTTGCGGAAGTCGCCCTTCTTCGCCTTGCGGTCGCGGTACGAGTAGACGAGGGAGTGGGTGACCTGCTCCTTCGCCTTCCGGTACAGACGCGAACGCTGGCCGCGGTAGCCGCTGGCGCGCTCGAGGGTCGTACGGCGCTTCTTGTGGGCGTTGACCGCCCGCTTCACGCGTGCCACGTGATGCTCCTTGCAGTGTCGGGTCGGAAGTGGACCCGGCGGCCGTGCTCCTCGGTGTCACCGGGAGCGGGTGGCCGCCGAGGGCTCACTTGCCGAGCAGCTTCTTGATGGTCTTGACGTCGGCGGCCGAGACCACCTGGTCCTGGGCCAGACGACGCGTGCGGCGGCTGGACTTGTGCTCGAGGTAGTGGCGAGCGTTCGTCTGCTCACGCATGATCTTGCCGCTGCCGGTGACCCGGAAACGCTTCTTGGCGCCGGAGTGCGTCTTGTTCTTCGGCATGACTGCCGTCTCTCCTCGTGTCGGTCACCCGCCGGCCGGCGGGGACGTGGTGCGGACCGGGGCCGGCGAGCGGCCCGGTGCCAGATGGTCGTGTGTGTTCGGCCTCAGCGCCCTGCGCGGGGGCTCGGCTTCGGCGGCCGCGGCGCGGCCGGCCGAGGGGTGCTCGGCTTCGGCGTCGCGGGCTTCGGCGTCGCGGCGGCCGGCTTCGGCGCGGCGGCCGGCCTGGCCGGAGCAGCGGCCGGCTTGGCCGGAGCGGCGGCCGGCTTGGCCGGAGCGGCGGCCTTCGCCGGAGCAGCGGCGGGCTTCTCCTCGGCGACCGGTGCAGGGGTCGGCTGCACGGCCTCGGGGGCCGGCGCCTCCTGCACCTCGACCTCGGGCTGCGTCGGCTCGGGCTCCGTCGGCTCGGGCTCCGGCGTCGGCTGCGAGGGCGCAGCCTGGGCGCGGGCCTCGGCCTTGACCTCGGACTTGGTCTTGCGCTGCGCGTTGATCTCGCTGGACCGCTTGCGCTGCTCGACCTTGGCGTCGGCCTTCTTCTTCACCGGGCCGAGCACCATGGTCATGTTGCGGCCGTCCTGCTTCGGCATCGACTCGACGAAGCCGAGGTCCGACACCTCCTCCGCGAGGCGCTGCAGCAGGCGCACGCCCATCTCGGGGCGGGACTGCTCACGACCACGGAACATGATCATGACCTTGACCTTGTCGCCGGCCTCCAGGAAGCGCACGACGTGGCCCTTCTTGGTGCCGTAGTCGTGCGGGTCGATCTTCAGGCGGAACCGGATCTCCTTGAGGACCGTGTTCGCCTGGTTGCGCCGCGCCTCGCGCGCCTTCATGTCCGACTCGTACTTGAACTTGCCGTAGTCCATGAGCTTGGCGACGGGCGGACGGGCGTCCGGGGCCACCTCGACGAGGTCGAGGTCGGCGTCCTGGGCAAGCTTCAGGGCGACTCCCGTGGCGACCACGCCGACCTGCTCCCCGCCCGGGCCGATGAGTCGGACCTCGGGGACGCGGATCCGATCGTTGATGCGAGGCTCGCTGATGGTGATGCTCCTAGGAACTCGTCGGTAGACCGCCAGGGACGGGAAAGGCCCCCGACCTGAGCACAGGTGGAGGCCATCTACCGACGCCGGGGCGCGAACGCTCCGACGACCGAGGCGGACGTCCACGAGGGACGTCCGACCGGGACCCGGCTCCTGTCGGCGCCGGGGGCGCTCGGTCGGTGCTCGGGTGGGATGAGATCCACTTGATGCACCTGAGCCCTGCAGACGCTCCGCGGAGCGGCGTACGGACGGACCCAGGTCGGTCAGCTGTCAAGGCTAGCACGGGATCGCCGCCCGTCCGGCCGGTGTGGCGAGCGTCTCGGCCGACCCTGCCACGACCTTTACTGGAATCGTTCCAGAAAGTGTGGCAGGGTCGCGGCCATGACCACGGCGAGGACGGACGAGACGTTGCTGAGGGAGCGGGGCCTGCGCGTCACCGGTTCCCGGCTCGCCGTCCTGCGCGCGCTCTCCGAGCACCCGCACGCCACCGCGGACGACGTCGTGCGCGCGGTGCGGGCCGACCTCGGCTCGGTGTCCGTGCAGGCCGTCTACGACTGCCTGCACGCGCTCACCTCGTCCGGCCTCCTGCGCCGGATGGAGCCGGCCGGGCACCCCGCGCGCTACGAGCGCCGCACCGGCGACAACCACCACCACGTGGTGTGCCGCTCGTGCGGCGCCGTCGCCGACGTCGACTGCACCGTGGGTCACGCACCCTGCCTGACGCCCAGCGCGTCCCACGGGTTCGCCGTCGACCTCGCCGAGGTCACCTTCTGGGGCCTGTGCCCCGACTGTGCCGGACGCTCGGCCGCCGACCCCGTCCCGGCGGCCGGCCACGGCACGACCTTCTGAACCGGAACCCCCCTGAGAAAGGACGTCATCTCATGACGACGCCGTTCACGACGACGCAGACCGGCACCCCGGTCGCGAGCGACGCGCACTCGCTGACCGTGGGCGCGGACGGGCCCACCGTCCTGCACGACCGCTACCTGGTCGAGAAGCTCGCCTCCTTCAACCGGGAGCGCGTGCCCGAGCGCAACCCGCACGCCAAGGGCGGTGGCGCCTTCGGCGAGCTCGTGATCACCGAGGACGTGTCGCAGTACACCCGCGCCGCGGTCTTCCAGAAGGGCGCGACGAGCGAGACGCTGCTGCGCTTCTCCTCCGTCGCGGGCGAGCAGGGCTCCCCCGACACCTGGCGCGACGTGCGTGGCTTCTCCCTGCGCTTCTACACCACCGAGGGCAACCTCGACATCGTCGGGAACAACACCCCCACGTTCTTCCTGCGCGACGCGATGAAGTTCCCGGACTTCATCCACTCGCAGAAGCGCCTCGGCGCCTCGGGCCTGCGCGACGCCGACATGCAGTGGGACTTCTGGACCCTCTCCCCCGAGTCGGCCCACCAGGTCACCTACGTCATGGGCGACCGCGGCCTGTCGAAGTCGTGGCGGCACCTCAACGGCTACGGCTCGCACACCTACCAGTGGGTCAACGCCGAGGGCGAGCGCTTCTGGGTGCAGTACCACTTCCTGTCGAACCAGGGCGTGGAGCACATGTCGGCGGAGGACGCCGAGCGCATCGCCGGCGAGGACGCCGACTACTACCGCCGCGACCTGTACGAGGCCATCGACCGCGGCGAGTTCCCCTCGTGGGACGTCTACGTGCAGGTCATGCCGTACGAGGACGCGAAGACGTACCGCTTCAACCCGTTCGACATGACGAAGACCTGGTCGAAGAAGGACTACCCGCGCATCAAGGTCGGGACGTTCACGCTGAACCGGAACCCGCAGAACTTCTTCGCCGAGATCGAGCAGGCCGCGTTCTCGCCGGGCAACCAGGTGCCGGGCACCGGCATCTCGCCGGACAAGATGCTCATGGCCCGCGTGTTCTCCTACCCGGACGCCCAGCGCCACCGCATCGGCACGAACTTCAACCAGCTGCCGGTCAACCAGCCGCACGCCGCCCCGGTCGCGAACTACATGCACCAGGGCAACATGCAGTACCACTTCAACGGCGCCGAGCACCGCGTGTACACGCCGAACTCGTTCGGCGAGGCCGGCGGCCCCGTGGCCGACCCGCTGCTCGGCGTCGAGGCGGCGTGGGAGTCGGACGGCGCGCTGCTGCGCTCCGCGCAGACCCTGCACGCCGAGGACGACGACTTCGGCCAGGCCGGCACCCTGTACCGCGAGGTCTTCGACGACGGCGCCAAGGCGCGGTTCCTCGAGACCCTCACCGGCCAGGGCCTCGCCATCACGATCGACGAGATCCGCGAGCGGTTCTTCCAGTACTGGACGAACGTCGACGCCGAGCTCGGCGCCAAGCTCCGCGCCGAGGTGTCGGCCGGGCACGTGCCGTCGCCGGCCGCCGCCGGCTCGGGCCCGGACGTCGAGCCCGTCGGCATCTGACGCGACAGGCACGGCGACGCGCGTCCGCCGTCGCCGCTCACCGAGGCCGGGTCCCCGCGGGGGCCCGGCCTCGGCCGTCCCCCGCGGGCCGTCACGGTCCCGCCCGATGCGAAGATGGACCCCATGAGCACCTCGCCCGACGCCATCTCCACCGACTCCGCGAACGCGACCCCCGCGACCCCCTCCACCGCCGACGCCGCGGCCGACGACGCCACCCGTGACATCGCCGACGTCGCCGCGGTCGAGGTCATCACCGCCGCGGCCGTGCACCTCATGAGCGCCGCCGCCGTGAAGTGCGGCCTCGCGGAGGACGCCGACGCCCAGGGGCACCTGGACCTCGACGAGGCGCGGAAGCTGATCACGGCGCTCGCCGCGCTCGTCGTGACGAGCGCCCCCGACATCGGCAACCAGCACGCCCGCTCGCTGCGCGACGGCCTGCGGTCCCTGCAGCTCGCGTTCCGCGAGGCGTCGGTCGTGCCGGACGCGCCCGGCGAGGGCCCCGGCGAGAAGTTCACGGGCTCCGTCGTCTGAGATGTCCGCCCCGTCCGCCTGGCCGCCGCCCCCGGACCGTTCGCCACCCCCTGCGGGGAGCGGCGCACCCGTTCGTCGCCGCGACCGCCGCCCGGTCGTGGCGGTCCTGGCCGTGCTGCTCGCCGGGGCGCTCGGCATCGGCGCGTACCTGTGGGTGACCACCACGCGCTGGCAGGCGCACAGCGCGGCCTGGGAGGACGAGGCGCGGGGGTACGCCGACCGGGTGGCGTCCCTCGACGCAGAGCTCGACGCCACCGACGCCGAGCTGGTCGCGGCCCGCGAGCAGCTCGCGACCGCCACGGCCCGCATCACCGACCTCGCCAACGAGAAGGCCCAGCTCGGGGACGAGAACGTCGCCTCGCAGCAGTACCTCGACTACCAGCGGCGCGTGAGCGAGGCGGCGGGCGTCGTGACCACGGCGCTCGGCGACTGCGTCGACGCCCAGTCGCAGCTCATCACGTACCTCGAGGACCGCGGCTCCTACGACGCGAAGGACCTCGACCGGTTCGCCTCCGACGTCGAGACGCTGTGCCGGCAGGCCTCCGAGGCGAACGACCAGCTCGAGCAGGAGCTCGAGCAGTGACCCGACCAGGTACCCGGCCAGGCCGCGCGCGCGGCCTGCGCCCGGCGCCGGCCCTCCTCCTCGCCGCGACGCTCGCCGGCTGCGGGGTGCTCCCCGCGCTCCCGCCCGCGGTCCCGGACGACGTCGTCCCGACGCGCGTCGCGCCGTCCGCCCCGGCGTCGCTCTCCCCCGACGACGCGGAGGGCCTGTCCCCCGACGGCTTCGACGCCGTGCAGCGCATGGCCGTGCGGATCCGGAACGTCGGCTGCGACGGCCTGTCGACCGGGTCCGGCTTCGCCGTCGACGCGCACACCCTCGTCACCAACCGCCACGTCGTGGCGGACTCGGAGTCCCTGGAGGTCAGCACCTACGACGGGCGCGACCTGGAGGTCTCCGCCGCGGGCAGCGCATCCCTGGCCGACCTCGCCCTCGTGCGCACCGCGGACCCGCTGCCCAGCTACCCGACGCTCGCGGAGGCCGACCCGCGGCCCGGCGACGCCGTCACCGTGGTCGGCTATCCCGAGGGCGGCGAGCTGACGATCACCGCCGGCGAGGTCATCGGGCCGACGACCGACCCGCTGCACGAGAACCTGGGCGAGGTGCTGCTCACCGACGCCCCCGTCGAGCCGGGCTCGTCGGGGTCGGCCGCCCTCGACACGCGGGGACGGGTGATCGGCGTCGTGTACGCGAAGACCTCCGACGGCCGCTCGCTGCTGGTGCCGCTCTCCACCCTCGAACGGCTGCTCGACGACGCCGACGGCTTCCGGGCGCTGCCGCCGTGCGCACAGCCGTCCGGCAGCCCGTCCGCGACGCCCACCGGCTAGGAGGCCCGGCGACGCCGGGTCGGCACGCCGGGTCAGCGCGCCGCGCCCACCCGCAGCTCGAGCGAGTCCACGCGGCCGGAGATCACCGTCGAGGCGCCGAGACGGGCGTTCACCTGCGCGAGCACGCGGTCCAGCCCCGGCCGGTCCAGCCCCGGGTCCAGGGCCAGGACGACGGCGACCTCCGCGCGGCGTCCGCGCTCGGCGTGCGCGCGCACCACGTGCTGCACCGGCGCCGCGGCGTCCGCGACCGCGGCGGCGACCTCCGGGTCCACCTCGAGGGCGCCGTCCGGGCCCGCGGGGACCAGCGCCGGGCGCCACTCCTCGCCCTGGGCGAGCGCCCAGACCGCAGGCCGGGGCACGAGGGCGGTGGCCGGCCCGGCCGGGTCCACGACCAGCAGCGACCAGTCCTCGCTCACCGCCGAGAGGGCCGCGCGGGCCGCCTCGACCGGGACGGGACGGGCGTCGGGCCGCCAGGCCGTCATCGCGCCGACCGACGTGAAGACGGGGAGCGCGCGGCGACCGTCGGGCGCCTCGATCGCCACCACGCCGGCCGCGGCCTCCTTGTCGACGTGCAGCTCCTGCGTGCCCGCGGGCCCCTCGTGCTCGACGACGTCGGCGACGGCCAGCTCGGCGAGCACGGGGACCAGCACACGGGTCACGGCGAGGCGCCGCACGACGTCCTCCAGCGACCCCGTGCCCGCGGCGTGCGCGACCAGCAGCGCGGCGAGCTCCGGGTCGGCCGAGCCGTCGTCGCCCGCGAACTGCGACGTCGGCTGGATGGACTTCAGGTGGCCCGGCAGGGCCCGGCCGTCCCCGGCCGTCACGGCCGGCCCGCCACGTCGAGCGCCTCGGGCAGCGTGAACGCCCCGGCGTACAGGGCCTTGCCCACCACGGCGCCCTCGACGCCGTCCGGCACCAGGGCGCGCAGCGCCTCGAGGTCCGCGAGCGAGGAGATGCCGCCGGACGCGACCACCTTGGCCGGCGTGCGCGAGGCGACCTCGCGCAGCAGGTCGACGTTCGGGCCGCGCAGCGTGCCGTCCTTGGTCACGTCGGTGACGACGTACCGGGAGCAGCCGGCGTCGTCCAGGCGGGCGAGCACCTCCCACAGGTCGCCGCCCTCCTGGGTCCAGCCGCGGGCGGCGAGCGTCGTGCCGCGCACGTCGAGGCCCACGGCGACGGCGTCCCCGTGCTCGGCGATGACGCGGGCGGTCCACTCCGGGTCCTCCAGGGCGGCGGTGCCGATGTTGACGCGCCGGGCTCCCGTGGCGAGCGCGCGCTCGAGCGAGGCGTCGTCGCGGATGCCGCCGGACAGCTCGACCTGGACGTCGAGCTCCGCGACGACCTGCGCGAGGAGGTCGGCGTTCGAGCCGCGACCGAACGCCGCGTCGAGGTCCACGAGGTGGATCCACTCGGCGCCGCCCGCCTGCCAGTCGCGGGCGGCGGCCAGCGGGTCGCCGTAGGACGTCTCCGAGCCGGCCTCCCCCTGCACGAGGCGGACGGCCTGGCCGTCGGCGACGTCGACGGCGGGCAGCAGCACGAGGCGGTCGGTCATCAGGGTGTCTCCAGCTTCTGGAACGGCAGGTTCGGGTGCGGGGGTGATCGGGTCGACGGCGCTCAGAGCGAGCGGACCCAGTTCTCGAGCAGGGTCGCGCCGGCGTCGCCGGACTTCTCGGGGTGGAACTGCGTGGCGGCCAGCGGACCGCTCTCGACGGCGGCGACGAACCGGGACTCCGCGCCCGGCGCCCCGTGCCGCGCCCAGGTGACCAGCGGCGGCGTGTAGCGCGGGTCCGCGTCGCCGTCGTGCCCCTGCGTGAACTGCTGCGCCGCGTACGAGTGCACGAAGTAGAACCGCTCGTGCTCGACCCCCGCGAAGAGGCGGGAGCCCTCGGGAGCCTCCACGGGCGACCAGCCCATGTGGGGCACGACCGGGGCGTCGAGCCGCTCGACGACGCCGGGCCACTCGCCCAGGCCCTCGGCGCGCTCGCCGTGCTCCACGCCGGCGTCGAACATGACCTGCATGCCGACGCAGATGCCCAGCACCGGGCGACCGCCCGCGAGGCGCCGGTCGATCACCTGGTCGCCCCGTACGGCGCGCAGGCCGGCCATGCAGGCGGCGAACGCGCCGACGCCCGGCACGACGAGGCCGTCGGCCTCGGCGGCCCGCGCCAGGTCGGCGGTGAGCTCCACGTCGGCACCGACCCGCTCGAGCGCGCGCACGGCCGAGCGGACGTTGCCGAAGCCGTAGTCGAGCACCACGACGTGGGAGCGTCCGTCCGGGCGCGCGGGCGCCGGCGCGGGGTTGAGGTCGGCCGCGGCGCCGCCGTGCGGCAGCAACGGCGTGATCCCCGCCGCCTCCTGCGCCGCGGTGATCCTGTCCCGGTCGACCGTGCCTGTCGAGTCGCTGGTCGAGTCGCTGGTCGAGTCGCTGGGCGTGTCCGGCATGCGTCTCCCCTACTGCTTCTTGCGGGCCTTGCGCGCGGCGCCCGTGAGCATCCGCATCGCCTTGAAGCGGCCGATGCTCGTCGACGGCACGACGCCCGGCAGGTCGGCCACCGTGAGCTGGCCGGTGACGAGGTCCTCGAGCGCCTCCGGCGCGCCTCCCAGCACCAGGCCCGGGGGCAGCTCGCCCTGCGCCTCGCCGTCGGCGTAGCGCACGCAGGTGAGCTGCTCGCCCCAGCGGGTCACGAGCACCAGCGGGACGCCCGCCACGAGCTTCGAGATCGCCGCGGCGGCGTGGTCGGGGGCATCGTCGCTCGTGTCGCGCAGCACGGCGACGGCGCCCACGGGCGTGGGCACGGCGTCGACGTCGAGCTCCGCGAGCGAGCAGGCGGCCGCCAAGGGCTCCGCGCCGGCGATCTGTGTGATGAGGACCGCCAGGTCGGGGTCCTTGCGGGTGCCGTCGAGACCCGACAGGTCGTCGGGGACCTCGAAGCCCTCGGGCAGGTCGTCGGGCAGGTCCGGCTGCGGGTCGGGCTGGCGGTCGGGATCGGTGGTCATGCGGCTACAGCGCACCCTTCGTGGACGGGACGCCCTCGACGCGCGGGTCGGGGGCGACGGCGGCGCGCAGCGCGCGGGCGAGCGCCTTGAACTGGGCCTCGACGATGTGGTGGGGGTCGCGGCCCGCGAGGACCCGCACGTGCAGGCAGATGCCCGCGTGGTGGGCGATCGACTCGAGCACGTGCCGCGTGAGGGACCCGGTGAAGTGCCCGCCGATGAGGTGGTACTCCTGCCCCTCCGGCTCGCCGGAGTGCACCAGGTACGGCCGGCCGGAGACGTCGACGACCGCGAGCGCGAGCGCCTCGTCGAGCGGCACGGTCGCGTCGCCGTAGCGGGAGATGCCGCGCTTGTCGCCCAGCGCCTCGCGCAGCGCCTCGCCGAGCACGATGGCGACGTCCTCGACCGTGTGGTGCGCGTCGATGTGGGTGTCGCCGGTCGCGCGCACCGTGAGGTCGATCAGCGAGTGCTTGCCGAGCGCGGTGAGCATGTGGTCGTAGAACGGCACGGTCGTCGAGATCTCCGTGCGCCCCGTGCCGTCGAGGTCCAGCTCGACGACGACGCTCGACTCGCTCGTCGTGCGCTCCACGCGGGCCGTGCGGTGCTGCATCAGTCCTCCTCCTCGGGCGCCGTGGCGCCGCTGAACGTCTCGCTGACGACCTCGATGAACGCGGCCCGGAACGCGGCGTTCTCGCCGGGCGTGCCGACGGAGACGCGCAGCCAGCCGTCGGGCCCCGTCTCGCGGATGAGGACCCCGCGGTCGAGCAGGCCCTGCCAGACGGCGTGCCGGTCCTCGAACGTGCCGAACAGCACGAAGTTCGCGTCGGAGTCCGCCACCTGCAGCGGGAGGCCGTCCACGCGCTGCGCGCGCAGCCACGCCACGAGGGCGTCGCGCTCGTCGCGCAGGTCGCGCACCTGGGCCCGCAGCTCGTCGTGGTGCGCCAGCGCTCCCCGTGCGGCCGCCTGCGTGACGGCCGACAGGTGGTAGGGCAGCCGGACGACACGCAGGGCGTCGACGAGCGCGGTGGAGGCGGCCAGGTAGCCGAGCCGCAGCCCGGCCGCGGCGAAGGCCTTCGACATCGTGCGCGAGACCGCGAGGTGGGGGTGCGTGCCGAGCAGCTCGAGGGCCGACGGCGTGCCGGGGCGCCGGAACTCCGCGTACGCCTCGTCGACCACGACGACCGCGCCGGCGCGGCGACCGTCGCGCTCGGGGGCGTCGGGCACCTCGGTCCTCGCCGCGGCGTCCAGGATCGCCTCCACCGTCGCGAGCGGCAGCGCCGTGCCGGTCGGGTTGTTCGGGCTGGCGAGGAGGACCACGGACGGGCGGACCTCCTCGATCGTCGCGACCGCGTGGTCGACGTCGAGCGTGAAGTCGGTCTCGCGGCGGCCGGTGACCCAGCGCGTGTGCGTGTCGCGCGCGTACTCGGGGTACATCGAGTAGGTCGGCGCGAAGGACAGCGCGGTGCGGCCGGGGCCCCCGAACGCCTGCAGCAGGTGCAGCATGACCTCGTTGGAGCCGTTGGCGGCCCAGACCTGCTCGGGCGCCACCCGCACCCCCGACTCGAGCGCCAGGTAGTCGGCCAGGTCGCCGCGCAGGGCGGCGAAGTCGCGGTCCGGGTACCGGTTGAGCCCGCGCGCCGCCTCGGCGACGTGGTGGGCGATCGTCGCGACCACGGCCTCCGACGGGGCGTACGGGTTCTCGTTGACGTTCAGCCGCACGGGCACGTCGAGCTGCGGGGCGCCGTAGGGCACCTCGGCGGCGAGCTCGGGACGCAGCGGCAGCCGCGCGCCGTCGACGCCGCCCGCGGGTGCGGCGGACAGGGGGGTGGTCACCGCGCCAGTCTACGGAACGGCCGGAGCGCCCGAGGGCGGCGTCCGCCCCTCGGCCGGGCACGCGAGCCCGGGTCGGGCCGACCGCTGCCGACCGTGCCGGATCGACCGACCATCCACTTTGTGAAGGATTACACATGCAGCGAACGGCCTGATCGTGCGGCTTGTGACAGCCTTCACAAGGCCCTGGGGCTGCGTCGCGGAGGCATCGCGCCTACCGTCGAGGTATCAGCAGTTCGACATGTGGGCCGCCCGCGAGCGGCCCGTGAGAGGGAGAAGCAGATGAGCACCATGCAGGCCGCGGTCGTCCACTCGTTCACCGAGCCCCTGACCGTCGAGGACCGAGAGATCCCGACGCCCGGCCCGCACGAGGCCCTGGTCAAGGTCGACTACACCGGGGTGTGCCACACCGACCTGCATGCCGCGCACGGCGACTGGCCGGTCAAGCCGAGCCCGCCGTTCGTCCCCGGCCACGAGGGCGTCGGGCACGTCGTCGCCGTCGGCGACCAGGTGACCCGCGTCAAGGTCGGCGACACCGTCGGCAACGCCTGGCTGTGGAGCGCCTGCGGCGAGTGCGAGTACTGCGAGACCGGTTGGGAGACCCTCTGCCCGAACCAGAAGAACGGCGGCTACTCGGTCGACGGCTCCTTCGGCCAGTACATGCTCGTCGACTCCCGGTACGCCCCGATCGTCCCCGAGGGCGTCGACCTGTCGGCCGTGGGCCCGATCCTGTGCGCCGGCGTCACCGTCTACAAGGGCCTCAAGGTCACCGACACCAAGCCGGGCGAGTGGGTGCTGATCTCCGGCATCGGCGGCCTCGGCCACATCGCCGTGCAGTACGCGGTCGCGATGGGCCGCCGCGTCGCCGCGGTCGACGTCGACGACGCCAAGCTCGAGCTGGCGCGCAAGCACGGGGCCGAGGTGACCGTGAACGCGGCCACCTCCGCCGACGCCGCGGCCGAGCTGCAGGAGAAGACCGGCGGCGGCGTCCACGGCGCACTGGTGACCGCGGTCAACGCCCACGCGTTCCCGCAGGCCGTCGGCGCGCTGCGCCGCGGCGGCACGGTGTCCCTCGTGGGCCTGCCCCCGGAGAAGTTCCCGCTGGACATCTTCACCACGGTCCTGTTCGGGCTCACCGTGCGCGGCTCGATCGTCGGCACCCGCAAGGACATGGCGGAGGCCCTCGACTTCTTCGCCCGCGGCAAGGTCGACCCGACCTACACGGTGCGCCCCCTCGGCGACATCAATGCGGTCTTAGAGGAGGGGATGGGGGGAAGAATGACGGGCCGTGTCGTAGGGGAGGGGGGGAGCGGATGCCCCCCGCGCAGGGGGGGGGCCCGGTGGCGTGTTCCCCCGGGCCCCCGTCGTCCGTGCGCCCCGTCACGCGAGCACGACGTCGTCCCCCGAGACCTCGACCTGGATCGACGGGAGCGGCTCGGGCGCCGGCCCGCCGAGCACCGCGGCGTCCGTCAGCGCGTAGCGCGACTGGTGGCACGGGCACAGCAGCTCGCCCTCGCCGGGCGCGACCGTGCAGCCCGCGTGCGTGCAGATCGCGCTGAACGCGTGCACCTCGCCCTGGGTCGGCTGGGTCACGAGCACGTCCTGACCACCGACCTTCGCGGCGACGGCGCCGCCCACCGGCACGTCGGCGAGCGCGACGACGACCGTGCCCGCGCCCGCCGCGCTCGCGGAGGCCGCGGCCTCCTGCGGCGTCGGCTTCTGCTCGGCACAGGCCGCGAGCACCCCGGCGCCCGCGATCGCGCCCGCCGCCGCGCCCGTGCCGCGCAGCAGCTGTCGGCGGGTCGGGCCGCAGGAGCAGGCGGCCGCGTCGGGCACGGTCGGGCCGGCCTGAGGGCTGGCCTGAGGGCTGGCCTGAGGGCTGGTCGCTGGGCTGGTCGGCATGGCGCCTCCGGTGGGTCGGGCCCCGGCCCGCCGGACGCTTCCGCTGACGGCACCACCGAGGAGTGGGAGCATCATCATCATGGACTCGTCGCACGGCGCGGTGCCACCCCGGCCGCGGCCCACCCCCTCGGCCCGGCCGCCCGTCGCGCGCGGCTGGCGACTCGCGGCCGCGATCGCGGTCCTCGTCTCCGCCGTCGTCCACGTCGTGCTGTACGTCGACGGCTACGACACGATCGCCGTCGTCGGCCCCCTCTTCCTCCTCAACGCCGTGGCGGGCGTCGTGCTGGCCGGGCTGCTCGTGGCCTGGCGGCACTGGCTGCCGCTCGTCGGCGGCATCGGCTTCGGCGGCCTGACGCTGCTCGCGTTCGTCCTGTCGACGACGGTCGGCTTCTACGGCGTCAACGAGACGTTCGCGGGGGCCACCGAGATCGTCGCCGCCGCGGCCGAGGTGGTCGCGGTGGTGGCGTCGTCCGTGGCGCTCCTGCGGGAGTACGTGCGCTGACGGCCTGTGGAGGACGGGCCGGAGCCGTCGGCGGCGCCCCCTACGATCGAAGACGTGAGCCACCCCGACGACCCGTACGCCGACCTCGTGTTCGACCCGACGGACGAGGACGTCCCGCCGCCTGACGACCAGGCGCCCGAGAACGAGAACGAGCACGGCGCCCCGCCCGGGCCGCGGACCGCCCCGCCGCCCGTCCCGTCCCCCGAACCCGCGTCGGCACCCGACGCCGCCAAGCGCGCGAAGCTCGCGATGCTCCGCGGGCTGCTCGACAGCGCGGGCGAGGGCGGCGGCACGCTGCGCGAGCAGGCCGAGGAGTCGCTGCGCGCGCTGGTCGGCCGCGAGGACGCGACGCTGCGGGAGGACCAGTGGCGCGCGATCGAGGCGCTCGTCGCGTTCCGCCGCCGCGCGCTCGTCGTGCAGCGCACCGGGTGGGGCAAGTCCGCCGTGTACTTCGTCGCGACGTCCCTGCTGCGGTCCCGGGGCGCGGGTCCCACCGTCATCGTGTCCCCGCTCCTGGCGCTCATGCGCGACCAGATCGCGGCGGCGTCGCGCGCCGGGATCCGCGCCGTGACGATCAACTCCTCGAACGTCACCGAGTGGGACCAGGTGCACGCGGACATCGCGGCGGGCGAGGTCGACGTGCTCCTGTGCTCGCCCGAGCGGCTCAACAACCCGGCGTTCCGCGACGAGGTGCTCCCCCGCCTGGCGGCCGACGCCGGCCTCGTGGTGATCGACGAGGCGCACTGCATCTCCGACTGGGGCCACGACTTCCGGCCCGACTACCGCCGCATCCGCACGCTGCTCGCCGACCTGCCGCCCGGCATCCCCGTCCTCGCCACGACGGCCACGGCCAACGCCCGCGTCACCGCCGACGTCGCCGAGCAGCTCGGCGTGCACGGAACGGCCGCCGGCGGCGACCCCGTCCCCGACGAGGACGTGCTCGTGCTGCGGGGCGGGCTGGACCGCGAGTCGCTGCACCTCGCCGTGCTCGAGCTCCCCGACCAGCCCACGCGGGTGGCGTGGCTCGTGGAGGCGCTGCAGGACGTCGAGGGGTCGGGCATCGTCTACTGCCTCACCGTGTCCGCCGCCGAGCAGGTGGCCGAGCAGCTCCGGGGCGCGGGGCTGGCGGTCGCGGCCTACACCGGCCGGACCGACCCCACCCAGCGGGAGCAGCTGGAGGAGGACCTCAAGGAGAACCGGGTCAAGGCCCTGGTGGCGACGTCCGCGCTCGGCATGGGCTTCGACAAGCCCGACCTCGCGTTCGTCGTGCACCTCGGCGCCCCCTCCTCCCCCATCGCCTACTACCAGCAGGTGGGCCGCGCGGGCCGTGGCGTGGACGACGCCGTCGTCGTGCTCCTGCCCGGGCACGAGGACCGGGCGATCTGGGACTGGTTCGGGTCGCAGGCGTTCCCCGCCGAGCCGCAGGTCCGCGCCACGCTCGGCGCCCTCGGGGCGTCCGAGGGCGCGCAGTCGACCGCCGCACTCGAGACGCAGGTCGACCTCAAGCGGTCCCGGCTGGAGACGATGCTCAAGGTGCTCGACGTCGACGGCGCGGTGCGCCGCGTGCAGGGCGGCTGGGTCGCCACCGGCACCCCCTGGGCGTACGACGCCGAGCGCTACGCACGGGTGGAGGCCACCCGCCAGGCGGAGCAGCAGGCCATGGTCGACTACGTGGCCACCTCCGGGTGCCGGATGGCGTACCTGCGCGCCCAGCTCGACGACCCGGAGCTGCCCGACGGCTGGGCCTGCGGCCGCTGCGACCGGTGCGACGGTGTCACGCTGCCCGCCGTCCCCGACGCGGAGGCCGTGGCCGCCGCGCGCGCCGACATGGACCGGCCCGGCGTGGAGGTCGGACCGCGCGCGATGTGGCCGTCCGGGCTGGCCGCCCTCGGCCTCGACCTCAAGGGCAAGATCGCGCCCGGCGAGCGCGCCGAGCCGGGACGCGCGGTCGCCCGCCTCGACGGGCTGGGCTGGTCGGGCCCGCTGCGCGACCTGTTCGCGGCGGGTGCACCCGACGGCGAGGTGCCCGTGCCGCTGCGGCACGCCGCCGCGCGGGTCCTCGACGACTGGGACGCCATCCACCCCGGCCGCAGCGACGGCGGCGACGGGGCGGACGACGCGGGCGCGTCCCACGCGATCGAGGGCGTGGTCGCGGTGCGGTCGGCCACCCGTCCGCAGCTCACCTACCACCTGGCCTCGGGGCTGGCCGCCTACCTGGGCGTGCCGCTCATCGGCGCGGTCGGGCCGGCCGCCGGCTCCGAGCAGCCCGACCGGCACGACGTGAACTCGGCGATGCGCCTCGCGGGAGTGGCGCGGCGCCTGCGACCGGAGCTGGGCGACGCCGCCCTGCGCGGCCTGCCGGGCCGTACCGTGCTGCTGGTGGACGACTGGACCGAGTCCGGCTGGACGCTCACGGTGGCCGCCCGGCTGCTGCGCCAGGCCGGCGCCGCGGCGGTGCACCCGTTCGTGCTCGGCGTGCGCTGACGCGTCCGCGCGCGCCGCGGCGGGCGGGGCACCTGGTCAGCCGTCGAGCAGCCCCCGGACGTCGTCGGCCGCGAGCGCCCGGGCGAACGTGCCCGCCGCGTCGTCGAGCACGGCGTCGAACAGCGCGGCCTTGCGCCGCGCGAGCGCCATGACCTTCTCCTCGATCGTGTCCTGCGCGACCAGGCGCGTCACGACGACGTTGCGGGTCTGCCCGATGCGGTGGGTGCGGTCGACGGCCTGCGCCTCGGTGGCGGGGTTCCACCACGGGTCCAGCAGGTAGACGTAGTCGGCCTCGGTGAGGTTGAGCCCGACGCCGCCCGCCTTGAGCGAGACGAGGAACACCGGGGCGTCGCCCTCCTTGAAGGCCCGCACGACGTCCGCGCGCCGGCGGGTGGCGCCGTCGAGGTAGACGACGGGCAGCCCAGCGGCGGTGACGCGCTGCTCGACGCGCCGCAGGAACGACGTGAACTGCGAGAAGACGAGCGCCCGGTGGCCCTCCGCGGCGATCTCGGTCAGCTCGTCGGTCACCACGTCGAGCTTGGCGGAGCCCACGCCCGCGTACGCGTCGTCGAGGAGCGACGCGTCGAGCGCGAGGCGGCGCAGCGTCGTCAACGACCGGAAGATCGCCACGCGGTTCGCGTCGAAGTCCTCCAGCAGCCCGAGCAACCGCTGTCGCTCGCGCTGCAGGTGGGTGTCGTAGACCTTGCGGTGGTCGGGGGTGAGCGGCACGCGCAGCACGCGCTCGGTGCGCTCGGGCAGCTCGGGGGCGACCTGCTCCTTGGTGCGGCGCAGCACGAGCGGGCGGATGCGCCGCTTGAGGCGTGCGAGCGCGCGGTTGCCGGCCGCGACCACCTGGGGGTCGTCGTCGGCGGCCGCGGCGTCGACCAGCCGTGCAGTCTCCGCCTTGAAGCGGTGCATCGACGGGTACAGCCCCGGCGCGACGATCGCGAGGGCCGCCCACAGCTCCATGAGGTTGTTCTCGAGCGGCGTGCCCGTGACCGCCAGCTTGAACGGGGCGCGCAGCAGCCGGGCGGTCTCGTGCGCCCGCGTGCGCGGGTTCTTCGCCACCTGCGCCTCGTCGAGGATCAGCCCGCCCCACTCGAGGGCGTCGAACGCGTCGAACTCGAGACGGAAGACGGCGTACGACGTGACGACCACGTCGGCCCCGGCGGCGAGCTCGGCCAGGTCGGTGCCGAGCGTGCGCGAGGTGGCGGGCATCGCGACCACCCGCAGCCCGGGGGTGAAGCGCGCCGCCTCGTCCACCCAGTTCCCGACCACGGAGGCCGGGGCGACGACGACGAAGGGCGGGGCGTCCGCCGCCGTCGTCCGCGCGTGCGCCAGGAACGTGAGCGTCTCGACCGTCTTGCCGAGCCCCATGTCGTCGGCCAGGATCCCCCCGAGCCCGTGCTGCCACAGGAAGGTCAGCCATTCGAACGCCTGCCGCTGGTACGGCCGCAGCTCGGCGCGCACGCCGTCGGGCACGTCCAACGCCTCCGCGACACGCTCCCCCGCGGCGAGCGCGCGCAGGCCGGCCAGCGACCGCCGCCAGGCCTCCGCGGCCTCGACGACGTCCGCCACGTCCTCGAGCTCGCCCCACAGCTGCGCGTCGTAGCGGCTGACCCGCGCCTTGCCCGGCCGGTCGCTCAGCGCGGTGGCCTCCGTGATGAGGTCACGCAGGCGGCCCAGCACCGGCTGGTCGAGGCGCAGCCACGACCCGTCGACGAGGAGCAGCCGCTTGTCGCCGCGCGCGAGGGCGGTGAACAGGCGGGCGAAAGGGAGCGCCTTGCCGCCGACGGTCACCGAGACGCCGAGATCGAGCCAGTCGGAGTCCCCCGAGGGCGCCCCCGAGACGACCACGCGGGGCGCGGCGTCCAGGTGCAGGTAGTGCGGCACGTCGCCGGCCTCGACGCGCACGTCGCCCGTGGCGGCCAGCGCGGGGAGCACGCCGTGGGCGAGGTCGAGGGCGTCCAGGCCCTTGAGGTCCGTCCGGGCGGCGAGGTCGAAGCGCTCGAAGCCGGGCACGCCCCGGACGGTCGCCTGCGCCTTGGCCCGGATCTCGGCCTCGGCCTCCGGGTCCCGCACCGGGTCCGACGTCGCCCCGTCCAGCGCGACGCGACGCACCCTGCCCGCGCCCGGGGTCGTGTGCTCGAGCGTCGGGTACTCGAACGCCCACGTCAGGAGCGCGTGCTCCGGCGACGGGAAGGCGACCTCGGCGACGAGCACCGGGCGCGGCGGGTCGGGCAGCGCGACGGAGCCGTCGGTGACGACGCGCACGGCGCGACGGAGCGCGGGGAGGTGCTCGGCGTAGAGCTCCGCCACGTCGTCGCCCGGCACCTCCACCCGGCCCACGACGACGAGCTCCCGCGCGGCGTCGGACAGCCGCCGCGGCGTGGGCCCCAGCCGGAGCACGGTCCGCCGGCCGGAGGCCTCGACCGCGTACAGGCCGGTGTCCCCCACCGTGCCGAGCGGGGCACCCGGGGCCACGTCGACGCGGTCGAAGGCCACGACCGGGTCCAGGTGCACCCCGCCGTCCGCCGCGCCGACCGCGGTCCCCACCCTCAGGCGGAGCTCCGCCGCGTCCGCCAGGAGCACCTCGTCACGCGCACCGTGCGCGACGAGCGGGATCGCCAGGTCCGCGGCCTCGGCGAGCAGCGCCCACAGCCCGCGTCCGCCGGCGGCCAGGGGGCGCCAGGCGCGCCGGCCGCGGCCGAACCCGCCCCCGTCGCCGAGGGCGGACCCGAGGTCGGCGAACCAGCGCCGCACCTCGGGCGCGGGCGTGGCCCGCACGTCGGCGAACGCGTACAGGCCGGTGGCCAGCGCCTCCCAGCTCGCCTCGGGCGCGACCTTCCAGCCGGTGCGCCCCGGCACGACCGGCCGCACCGAGAGCTCCGGGGGCAGGCCGCCGAACTCCTCGTCGAGCCGGAACCGCAGCGCGACCGGCAGGGTGCCGCCGTCGCGGGTGCCGTGCGCGGCCGGCCGGCGGGACCCGGCGTCCGGGGCTCCGGTCACCGCGGCGAGGCGCCCCCTCCAGCCCACGGGTTCGTCGCCGTCCTCGTCACCGCTGACGGCGGCCACGGCGGTCCCGGCCGCCTCGGGCTGGGCACCGACGTGCAGCAGGACGGCTGCGACATGCTTGCAGTCCGCTCGCACCGGACAGCTGCAGGTCGACCCGTCGTAGGCGTACCGCCCGTCGGCCCCGACGGTGAACGTCACGCGACAGGCGTAGGGCTGCGCACCGCTGCCCGCGACGCGGGCCGTGAGCGCCCGCGCGTCGGGGTCCCAGTGCCAGGTGCGCACCATGCCCGCACGCTGGTAGCCCTGTGCGCGGCGGAACGCGGCGCTCCCGACGACGTCGCCCACCACGACCGGGTCGAGGCGGGGTGGCGGCGAGGGCATGCGCCCATGCTCGCACGGCCCTCCGACGCGGCCGACGCCGTGGGCCGTGCCGCTTGGCACACTATTCCGCGCGCCGGCGAGGACCGGTCGTGGGCGTGGTGCGGCTGCTCAGAGGAAGCGCCCGCGGACGGCCTCGCCGTGCGCGGGCAGGTCCTCGTCGTTCGCGACGGCGACGATGCGGTCGGCGAGCTCCTCGAGCGCGTCGCGGGTGTACTCCACCACCTGGACGGACTTGAGGTAGGCGTGGACGCCGAGGCCGCTGGAGAAGTGCGCGGAGCCGCCGGTGGGGAGCACGTGGTTGCTGCCCGCCATGTAGTCGCCGAGGGAGACGGGCGACCACGGACCGACGAAGATCGCCCCCGCCGATCGCACGCGCTCCGCGAGCGCCGCTGCCCCCTCGGTCTGGATCTCCAGGTGCTCCGCGCCGTAGGCGTCCACCACCGCGAGACCCTGCTCCAGGTCGTCGACGAGCACGACGGCGGACTGCGGTCCGCCGAGCGCCTGCAGGACGCGGGCCGAGTGCTTGGTGGAGCCCACCAGGTCGCTCAGCCGGGCCTCCACGGCGCCGGCCAGCTCCACGGACGGCGTGACCAGGACGGAGGCGGCCATCGGGTCGTGCTCGGCCTGGCTGATGAGGTCGAGGGCGACGTGCCCCGGGTCGGCCGTCTCGTCGGCGAGCACGGCGATCTCCGTGGGCCCGGCCTCGGCGTCGATGCCGACGACGCCGCGCACCAGGCGCTTGGCCGCCGTCACGTACACGTTGCCGGGGCCCGTCACGACGTCCACCGGGTCGCACAGCACGTCGCCGTCCTGCGGCTCGGTGCCGGCGGCGCCGTACGCGAACATCGCCACCGCCTGGGCCCCGCCGACCGCGTAGACCTCGTCGACGCCGAGCAGCGCGCACGCGGCGAGGATCGTCGGGTGCGGCAGCCCGCCGGCGTCCTTCTGCGGCGGCGACGCGACGGCGAGCCCGGGCACCCCGGCCTCCTGCGCGGCGACCACGTTCATGATCACGGACGACGGGTACACGGCGCGGCCACCGGGCACGTAAAGGCCCACGCGCTGCACGGGGACCCACCGCTGTCGCACCACCGCACCCGGCGCGAGCTGCGTGGCGTGCTCCGTCGGCACCTGCGCGGCGTGCACCGCCCGGACCCGCCGGATGGCCTCCTCGAGCCCCGCCCGCACCTGCGGGTCGAGCCCCGAGAGGGCGGCGGCCAGCGCCTCCACCGGGACGCGCAGATGCTCCGGACGCACGCCGTCGAGGCGCTCCGACAGGTCGCGGAGCGCGGCGGCACCGCGGGCCCGGACGTCGGCGATGATCGGGGTGACGGCCTGGACGGCCTCGTCCACCCCGATCTCGGGGCGCGGCAGCACCCCGAGCAGCTCGGTGCGGGTCAGGTCCTGCCCGCGGAGGTCGATGCGTCGGATCACCGGACCAGTCTAGGCCGGGCCCCGGTCCGGCCACCGGCCCCGCCCGCTCCTTAGGATCGGTGCGTGACCACGCCCCCCGCGCCCCGCGGCGACAGCCGCTCGCTGCGCGAGACCGCCTACGAGACCATCAAGGCACGCATCATCGGCCTCGACCTCCATCCGGGTCAGCGGCTGGTCGAGAGGGACATCGCCGCCGAGCTCGGCGTCTCGCGCGTCCCGCTCCGCGAGGCGCTCCAGCAGCTCGAGGGCGAGGGCCTGGTCATCCTGGTGCCCCGGCAGGGGGCGCTGGTCGCGCCCTTCACGCGCGAGGACGTCGAGCAGCTCTTCGAGGTCCGCGAGAGCGTCGAGGTGCTGGCGTTCCGGCTCGCGGCGCTGCGTCGCACGGCCGCCGACCTCGAGACGATGGCGGCCGCCGTGCAGGCCGCGCGCGAGGCCCTCGACGCCCACGACGACGCCGCGACGGCCGCGGCGAACGCCGGCTTCCACGCGGCGGTGGTGCAGGCGTGCGGCAACACGCTGCTGCGGTCGATGCTCGCGCCGCTGGACGCCCGGGTGCGCTGGCTCTTCCACCTCACGAAGCGTCGGGACACCCGCGAGCAGTGCGAGGAGCACGCGGCGATGCTCGCGGCGATCGAGGCCCGCGACGCGGAGACCGTCGGCGCGCTCGCCCAGCGGCACGTGGCCTCGGGACGCGGGCCGAGCCTCGCGCTCGCCGAGACCTGGGCCTCCTCCCCCGTCGACCCCGTCGAGGCGACCCGGTCGCGCAACCGGGGCCGGCGCGCCGGCTGACGGGCGCACGGTCACGCAGCATTTACGGCCGGTTGACCCCCTGGAAACACGACGTCCCGAGACTCCTCCATTAGTGGTATACCGCTAACTCACTGGAGGACGACATGCGCAGCCCCCGCCCCGGAACCCGCACCCACCGCACCGGACCGTCTCCCGCCGCACCGACCCGCCGGCGCCTGGCCACCGCGCTCGCCGCCGCGGGGACCCTCGCTCTCGCGGCCTGCGGCACCCCTGCCGCCTCCGGCACCGACCCGACGGCCGACGGGCCTCTGGCCGTGGGCGTGTTCCTCCCCGGCTCGACCTCGGACACGGGGTTCATGCAGTCGGCCTACCTCGGGTACCAGCGGGTCGAGGAGGAGCTCGGCGACGAGGTCGACATGTCGTTCGTCGAGGAGGTCGCCGCGGCCGACTACGAGCAGACGCTGGTGCGGCTCGCGGGCAGCTCCGACCTGGTGATCTCCGTGGGCGGGCAGACCGACGCCGACCTCCGCAAGGTGGCTCCGCAGTTCCCCGACGTCACGTTCGTCGAGATCGGCGGGCCGGCCGACGCCGAGCCGCTGGACAACCTCGCCTACTACGACCCGCAGCAGGCGGAGGCCGAGTACCTCTCGGGCGCCGTCGCGGCCCTGTCGTCGTCCACCGGGAAGATCGGCTTCATCGGCGGGGTCGAGCTGCCGGCCATCGTCAACGCCTCGGCCGCCTTCGCGAACGGCGCCGAGGCCGCCGTCCCGGGCACCACCGTGGTGACGCCGCAGTTCCTCGGCGACTTCAACGACCCGGCCAAGGCGAAGCAGGCCGCCGCGGCGAACTTCGGTGTCGGGGTCGACGTCGTCGGGCAGATCGTGAACCTCGGCAAGCAGGGCATCGAGCAGGCCGCGGCCGACGCGGACGCCGCGATGATCGGCGGGCCGATCCCCGGCGAGTGCACCGGACCGTACGCCGGGTACGTGCGCACGGACATCGGCACCGAGGTCGAGTACGCCGTGCAGGCGGTGCTGGACGGCACGTGGGAGGCGGCGCAGGTGCCCTTCGGCCTGACGTCCGAGCGTGGCGGTACCGAGTTCGTCCTGTGCGGCGACGACCCCGAGACCGCGGACGCGCTCGCGACCCTCACCGAGTCCGTCGCCAGCGGCGACGTCGCCCCGTACTGACCCGGCCCGCACCGACCCGGCCCCGTACCGACCCGGCTCCGTCCTGCCGGACCGACCACCGACCGAGGAGGTCCCGTGCCCCCACCGCGACCGGGCGACACGCCCGCGCTCGAGCTCCGCGGCGTCACCCGCCGCTTCGGCGCGCACACCGCGCTCGACGACGTCGACCTCACGGTCGCCGCCGGCGAGGTGCACTGCGTGCTCGGCGAGAACGGCGCCGGCAAGTCGACGTTGTGCCACCTCGTCTTCGGCACCCTGCCCCCCACCCGCGGCGAGCTGCTGCTGGACGGAGCGCCGTACGCCCCCGCGTCCCCCGCCGAGGCGATCCGCCTGGGCATCGGCATGGTCCACCAGCACTTCTCGCTGGTCCCCACGCTCACCGTGCGGGAGAACCTCCTGCTCGGGCGCGGGCGGCGGCTGCGCCCCGACCTCGCGGGGCTCACGACGCGGCTCGCGGAGATCGAGGACGACCTGGGCCTGCGCGTCGACCCGGCGGCCGTGACCGGGGAGCTCAGCATCGGCGCGCGCCAGCAGGTCGAGATCGTGCGCGCCCTGCTCGACCGGCCGCGCCTGCTGCTGCTCGACGAGCCCACGGGCGTCCTCGGCCCCGAGGACGTCGAGCGGCTGCTGGGGACCTGTCGCCGCGTCGCGGCCGCCGGGACGGCCGTCGTCCTCGTCACCCACAAGCTGGCGGAGGTGCGGCGCGTCGGCGACCGCGCCACGGTGCTGCGGGGCGGGCGCGTCGTCGGGGGCGGCCGGATCACCCGCCCCGGCGACGGCGGCCCCACGGCCGAGGACGGCGGCGGTCCCGACGCGCTCGGCACGGCGGACCTGGTCACCCTGATGATCGGTCGCGACGTCGGGGGGCTCGACCCGGTGCTCGCCGCGAGCGTCGACGTGGAGGGGAAGGCGGCGGCCCGCCGTCCGGCCCCGCCGCGACCCGACGCGTCCCTGCCCGTCGCGCTGGACGTCCGCGGCCTCGTCGTGGAGGGCGCGGACGGCGAGCGGCTGGTGGACGACGTCGACCTGGCCGTCCGACCCGGCGAGGTCGTCGGGATCGCGGGCGTGGAGGGCAACGGCCAGAGCGAGCTCGTCGCGGCGCTCTCCGGGGCGCGCGCCCCGGCGGCGGGACAGGTCCTGCTCGACGGGCACGACCTCACCCGCGCGACGCCGGGACGGCGCACCGCGCTCGGCCTCGGCGTCGTCCCCGAGGACCGCCACCACGAGGCCGTCGTCCCGGCGCTCAGCGTCACGACGAACCTCCTGCTCGGGCGTCTCGGCGCCTACCGGAGGTTCGGGCTCCTCGACCGGCGTGCGCTGCGCGCCGACGCGCGCGACCTCGCGGCCCGGTTCGACGTGCGGGCCGCCGACCTCGACGCACCCCTCTCCTCGCTCTCGGGCGGCAACCAGCAGAAGGCCGTGCTGGCCCGCGAGCTCAGCCTCGACCCGCTGCGCTGCGTCGTCGCCGCCCAGCCGACGCGCGGCCTCGACCTCGGCGCCGTCGACGACGTCGTCACCCGCCTGCGCGACGCCGCCGCGTCCGGCGTCGCCGTGCTGGTGGTCTCCAGCGAGCTCTCGGAGCTCCTCGCGACGTGCGACCGCGTGCACGTCGCCTACCGGGGCCGGCTGAGCGACGCCGTGCCCACCGACGCGCCGGACGCGCGCGACCAGGTCGCGCACCTCATGACGGGAGCAGCCGTATGACCCTCGCCGCACGCGCCCTCGCCGCCGCACGTTCCCCGCGGAGCACCGCGCCAGGCTCGCCGCCGGCGCCCCCGCCCACGCCGTCGAGCGGGACACCCACAGGAACACCGACCGGGACGCCGAAACAGCCCGGCCCCACGAGCTCCCCCGCCGACGGTGGTCGGGAGGCGCCGCCGCGCGGACCGACGGCCCGGCTCCGCGACCTGGCGCCCGTCCTCGTCCCGGCCGCGGCGGTCGCCGGCGCCCTGGCCGTGGCCGCCGCCCTTGCCGCGCTCGCCGGAGCGCCGCCCGCCGAGGCGGCGGCGGCCCTCTGGGACGGCATGGTCGGCACCCCGTACGCGATCGGCTCGGCCGTCAACACGGCGGCGGTCCTGCTCCTGGTGGCCGCCGGGTTCCTGCTCGCGCACCGCGCGGGCCTGGTCAACGTCGGCGGGGAGGGCCAGATCTGCGTGGGGGCGGTCGCCGGGACCGCGGTCGGCACCGCCCTGCCCCCGAGCGCGCCCCCGGCCGTCGCGCTGCCCCTCGTCCTGCTCGCCGCCGCCGCGGGCGGCGCGGGATGGGCCGCGATCGCGGCCTGGCTCGCCGTCCGGCGCGGAGTGAGCGAGGTCATCACCACGCTGCTGCTCAACTTCGTCGGCGCCGCGGTCCTCGTCCTCGCCGTGCACGAGGAGGCACTCCTGCGCCAGCCCGTCACCAGCTCCGAGACGCTCCCGCAGTCCGCCCCCCTCGTGGAGGCGGCCCACCTGCCGCTGCTCGGGGTCCCGGGCTCGCCGGCGACCGTCGCCGCGGTGCTCGCCCTCGTCGCCGCGGGCGTCGTGGCGCTCGTCCTGCACCGCACCGGCACCGGCGTCCGGCTCGCCGCCGTCGGCCTGTCCCGGCCCGCGGCGCACCGCCTCGGCCTCGGCGTGGACCGGCTCCGGTTCTCCGCGCTGACCGCCGCCGGGGCGGCCGCGGGCGTCGCGGGCGGCGTCCTCGTCGTGTCCGCGCCGTACGTGCTCGACGACGGCATCTCGTCGGGATACGGGTTCTCCGGCCTCGTCGTCGGCCTGCTGGCGCGCGGGTCGTGCGCCGTCGCCGTGGTCGTCGCGGCCGCGCTCGGCTTCCTGGTGTCGGGCGGGATCAACCTGCAGCTCGCCGCCGGCGTCCCCGCGTCGCTGACGCAGGTCGCGGAGAGCCTCGTCATCCTCGGCGTCGCCGGGACCGCGGTCTGGGCCGTGCGCCCGGCCCGGCACCGGCGCGCGCACCGCACCGTCCCGACGACCCCCCGACCGGAGGCGACCCCGTGATCGACACCCTCACCGACCTGCTCGCCGCAGGCGTCGCCCTGGCCGTCCCCGTCCTGGTCGCCGCGAGCGGCGAGCTCGTGGGCGAGCGCTCGGGAGTCCTGACCATGAGCGTCGAGGGCATGATGCTCACCGGCGCGTTCGCGTCCGTCGTCGGGGCCACGGCCTCCGGGTCGGCCCTCGTCGGCGTCGCCTGCGGCGCCGCCGCGGGGCTCCTGGCCGGGCTCCTGCAGGCGCTGCTCAGCGTCGTCCTGCGCGCCGACCAGATCGTCACCGGCATCGCCGCGAACGCGCTCGCGCTCGCCGGCACCACCTTCGGCGCCCGCCTGCTCCTCGAGCGCGGCACCGTCGTCCCGGGCTTCGACCGGGTCGCGGTGCCTTGGCTGTCCGACCTCCCCGTCCTCGGCCCCGCGCTGTTCCAGCAGACCGGCCTCGCGTACGTCCTGCTGGCCGTGGTCGTGGGGCTCGGCCTCCTCACGTCACGCCGCACGGCGTGGGGCATCGCCCTGAGCGCCGTCGGCGAGGACGCCGCGAGCGCCGACCGTGCGGGCGTGCCCGTGCTGCGCGTCCGGTTCCTGGCGGTGCTCGTGGTCGGGGTGCTGTCCGGCCTCGCGGGCACCCAGCTCGCCCTCGCGGAGGTGCACACCTTCACGGACAACATGACGGCGGGCGTCGGCTATCTCGCGGTCGTGGCCGTGATCGCCGGGAGCTGGCGCCCGGTCGGCGTCGCCGTGGCGGCGCTGGTCTTCGGCCTGGCGCAGGCGCTGCAGTTCACGCTGCCCGCACTGGGGGTGGACGTGCCGTTCGCGCTGCTCGTCATGCTGCCGTACGTCCTCGCGCTGCTGGCCGTCGCCGGGCTCGTCACCCACAGCCGCCCGCCGTCGGGGCTCACCACGCCCTTCGCCCGGCTCGGACGCACCGCATGAGCACCGCCGCGGTCCGTCCCACCGCCTGTCCCACCGACGATCCCACCGACCGTCCCACCGCCCGTCCCGCCGACCATGCTGGAGCGCCCGTGCCCCTCGTCCTCACCCGATCCGAGCTCACCGGGCTGGTGTCGCCCCGGGAGGTGGTCGACCTCGTCGAGCAGACCTTCGCAGACCTCGCGGACGGCGTCGCCGCGCAGGCGCCGCTCACGGCCGCGGCGCTCGACCCCGCCGCGCACTTCCTGCCCATGACCGCCGTGTCGGGCCGGGCCGGGCTCGCCGGCTCGAAGCTGCTGGCCGACGTCCCCGGCAACCGCGACCGCGGCCTGCCGGCCCAGCGGTCCGTCCTGGTGCTCGTCGACGCGAGCACGGGCGCGCCCGCCGCGGTGCTCGACGGCGCGGTCCCCACCCGGCTGCGCACGGCCGCCGCGAGCGCCGTGGCGACGCGGTGGCTGGCACGCGAGGACGCCCGCGTGCTCGGCCTCGTCGGCGCGGGCGCGCTCGCGCTCGAGCACGTGCGGGCGCTGGCCGAGGTCAGGCCGCTCGAGCGCGTCCTCGTCTGGTCCCGCACCACGGAGCGCGTCGCGACCTTCGCCGCGCAGGTCGCCGAGCACCTCCCGGACCTCGCCGTGGAGGCGGTCGGATCTCCCGAGGCCGCGGTCCGGACGGCCGACGTGGTGTGCACGCTCACCCCCGCCCGCGACCCCCTCGTCCAGGGGTCGTGGTTCGCCCCCGGCCTGCACGTGAACGTCGTCGGCGCGCCGCCCCGGCCGGACCATCGCGAGGTGGACGGGGCCGCGATGGCGCGCTCCCGCGTCGTGGTCGACTCCGTGGGGACCGCCCTGCACGAGTCCGGCGACGCGCTCCTCGCCATCGCCGAAGGGGCCATCGACGCCGACGCGTGCCGCCTCGAGCTCGGCGACGTCGTCACGGGCCGTGCGACGGGGCGCCGCGCCCCGGACGAGATCACCCTCTTCGACTCGGTCGGGCTCGGAGTCCTCGACGTCGCACTGGGCGCGGTCCTGCTCGAGCGGGCGCGAGCGGCCGGCCGTGGCGTCGCGGTCGACCTGGCGGCGTGACACCCCGTCGCCACGCGCACGCGGCGAGGTGCCCGGACCGCGACCGCGAGAACGGACAATGGGTCCCATGAGCGCCCCGATCGAGGTCCCCATCCGCGACGACATGATCCGGCTGGGGCAGTTCCTCAAGCTAGCGGGCCTCGCGGAGTCCGGAACCCACGCGCGTGACCTGGTCGCCGACGGCGAGGTCCGGGTCAACGAGGAACCCGAGACCCGCCGCGGGCGCCAGCTGGTCCGGGGCGACCGGGTGACGGTGGCCCTGCCCGAGGGCGACGAGACCGCCGTCGTCGCCTGAGCACCGCCGGGGAGCCGGGGCGCTCAGGCCATGTAGGTCGAGGCCATCGCCCGGTCCGGGGTGAGGCGCAGCACGACGCGCTCGGGGTCGTGCTCCAGCGGCCGGTAGCGCTTCGAGTACCGCACGACGGCGTCCGCGATCTCGTCGGCGTCCTCGCTCACCTCGATCGTCCCCTCGAGCGTCAGCCACCGCCCGCCGTCCACCTGGCACAGCGCCGCGCGGGGGCGGCCTCCCGCGGAGGTCTCCCGGCGTGCGTTGGCCACCTTGGTCGACGACCGGCGCGCCGTGGTGCGCGCGACGCCCGCCTCGGCGTCCCAGGTGAAGGCGACGGGCACGACGTGCGGGCTCCCGTCGGCGCGCAGGGTGGTCAGGGTGGCGAGGTGGCGCTCGGTGACGAACACGAGCTGCTCGGGGTTGAGGCGGAACACGCCCCGAGCCTACGGCCGCGGGGCACCGATGAGTCCGGGGGCGCGCGCCGGTCGAACCACCGACCGGAGCAGCCGGACCGCCCTGCCCCGGACCCGACCTGCCGAGGAGCCCGCCGTGACCGAGACCGCCGCCTCCCCCTCCCCCGTCGACCGCGCCACGTGGCTGCGTGACCGCGAGGCGCTGCGTGCCCGCGAGAAGGCGCACACCCGCGAGGGGGACGCGATCTCCGCCGCGCGGAGGCGCCTGCCGATGACCGAGGTCGACGCGGGCGCGCTGCTCGTCGGCCCCGACGGGCCGGTCCCGCTCCTGGACGTCTTCGACGGGCGAGACCAGCTGATCGCGTACAAGCACATGTGGCACGCCGGGCAGCCGGTCGAGGGGCAGTGCGAGGGCTGCACGGCCAGCATCTGGAGCGTGCAGGACGCCGCCTACCTGCACCACCGCGGCGTGACGTTCGCCGTCTTCTGCGAGGGCCCGTGGGACGAGGTCGCGCCCTTCGTGGAGTTCATGGGCTACCGGGTGCCCTGGTACTCGATGCAGGGCGTCACCGACGAGGCGGTGGGTGGCGGCCTCAGCGACGACCGCGGCCTGATCTCCTGCTACCTGCGCGTCGACGACCGGGTGTTCCTCACCAACGAGACCACGCACCGCGGCGTCGAGGCGATCATGGCGCAGGCCCAGCTGCTCGACCTGACCGCGTACGGGCGGCAGGAGGAGTGGGAGGACTCCCCCGCCGGCTGGCCGCAGCACCCGACCGCGACGTGGTGGAAGGACCGCGGGCGCCCCGTTCCGCAGTGGTCCCGGCCCGAGGCCGCGCCGTACGACCCGCACGCGGCGCACGGCCACCACCACTGACCGGCCGCGAGAGCCTCCCGGCGGGTCGCGCCCTCAGAAGCCGTCGGTGAGGATCGGCGGCACGCGGGTGCCGTGCCGTCCCTCGTCGTGCAGGGCGCGCAGCACCACGAGCTCGTGCGGCACGACCGGGTCGGGCAGCGCGACGAACGGGAACCACCGCAGGTCGCCGACCTTCGCGGGTTCGCGGATCTCGGGGCTGCCGGACCACCGGGTCGCGGTGAAGAAGAAGTCGGCGCGCTGCTCGAGCGCCGGGCCGCCGGGCTGTCCGCGGTGCATCGTCGTCACGGGCACCAGGTCGGCGGGGTCGACGACGACGCCGAGCTCCTCGCGGGCCTCACGCACCGCCGCCTCGAGCACCGACTCCCCCGCCTCGACGTGCCCCGCCGCGGCGGCGGCCCAGTGCCCGTCCCGGTACCCGGTCCCCTGCCGCAGCTGCAGCAGCACCTGCCCCTCGCGGCGCAGGTACACGTACGCCGCCGGCACCACCCGGAAGCGGTGGTCCGCCGAGCCGTCGCCCGGGCCCGCCTCGACCCTCGTCACGTCCGCGCTCACGACAGGCAGCTCGGGCCGAGGAGGGCCTTGAGGTCGCCGAACAGCGCGGGCGACTTCTCCACCCGCAGCGTGTCCGCCGCGCGCACCACCGTCCGCTTGCCCGGCTCCGCGACGCTCACGTGCACCTCCGCCGAGCCGGGGTGCGTGGCCAGCACCTCGCGCAGCCGCACCATGACCGGCTCGACGCAGCGGGTGTGCGGCACGGTGACCAGGACGGGCGCGTCGGCGACGGCGGACGTGTCCGGAAGCGACACCTCCATCGCCTGCAGCTGCATCTGGTCGTCGCGGCGCCGCACGCGGCCGCGCAGCGTGACGACCTGGTCCTCCGCGAGGATCGTCGAGTACGCGAGATACGTCTCGCCGAAGAACATCACCTCGACGGCGCCCTCGAGGTCCTCGACCGTGACGGCCGCCCAGGGGTTGCCGTTCTTGCTCATCTTGCGCTGCACGCTGGTGAGCAGCCCCGCGACCGTGACCTGGGAGCCGTCCTGGCGCCCTTCGTCGGCCATCAGCGCCGCGATCGACGTGTCCGCCGCGCGCGCCAGCACGTGCTCGAGCCCCGACAGCGGGTGGTCCGAGACGTACAGGCCGAGCATCTCGCGCTCGAAGGCGAGCCGCTGCTTCTTGTCCCAGTCGGGCAGGTCGGGCACGTCGACGGCGAACGTCATCGCCGCGTCCTCCTCCGCGCCGCCGAAGCCGGCGAAGAGGTCGAACTGGCCCTCGGCCTCCTTGCGCTTCACGGAGATGACCGAGTCCACCGCCTGCTCGTGCACCACGAGCAGGGCACGGCGCGGGTGGCCGAGCGAGTCGAACGCCCCGGCCTTGATGAGCGACTCGATGGTGCGCTTGTTGCAGACCACGGCCGGCACCTTGTCGAGGAAGTCCGTGAACGAGGTGAACGCGCCCTTCTCCTCGCGGGCGGCGATGATCGCGTCCACGACGTTGGCGCCGACGTTGCGGATGGCCGTCAGGCCGAAGCGGATGTCGGCGCCGACGGCGGTGAACTTGGCGGCGGAGTCGTTGACGTCGGGCGGCAGCACCGTGATGTGCATGCGACGGCACTCGCCCAGGTAGAGCGCCATCTTGTCCTTGTCGTCCCGCACGCTCTGCAGCAGGCCGGCCATGTACTCGGTCGGGTAGTTCGCCTTGAGGTAGGCCGTCCAGTAGGACACGACGCCGTACCCGGCGGAGTGCGCCTTGTTGAACGCGTAGCCGGCGAACGGCACCAGGGTGTCCCAGACCGCCTGGATCGCTGGCTTGGAGTAGCCGCGCTCCTTCATGCCCGCCTCGAAGGGGACGAACTCCTTGTCGAGGATCTCCTTCTTCTTCTTGCCCATCGCGCGCCGCAGCAGGTCGGCCTGGCCGAGCGAGTACCCGGCGAGGATCTGCGCGGCGCGCTGCACCTGCTCCTGGTAGACGATCAGGCCGTACGTCTCGCCCAGGACCTCGCTGAGCGGCTCCTCGAGCTCCGGGTGGATCGGCTCGATCTTCTGCAGGCCGTTCTTGCGCAGGGCGTAGTTGATGTGCGAGTTCATGCCCATCGGCCCGGGGCGGTACAGCGCGATGACGGCGGAGACGTCCTCGAAGTTGTCCGGCCGCATCTGGCGCAGCAGCGAGCGCATCGCGCCGCCGTCGAGCTGGAACACGCCGAGCGTATCGCCGCGGGCGAGCAGGTCGTAGGTGGCCTTGTCGTCGAGCTCGACGGTCTCGATCGCCACCGGCTCCTTGCCGTTCATGACGATGTTCTCGAGCGCGTCGTCGAGGATCGTGAGGTTGCGCAGCCCGAGGAAGTCCATCTTGATGAGGCCGAGGCCCTCGGACGTCGGGTAGTCGAACTGCGTGATGACCGCGCCGTCCTGCGGGCGCCGCATGATCGGGATGATGTCGATCAACGGGTGGCTCGACATGATGACGCCGGCGGCGTGCACGCCCCACTGCCGCTTCAGGCCCTCGATGCCGCGCGCCGTCTCGACGACGCGCTGCGCCTCGGGGTCGGCGTCGTGCACCGCGCGGAACTCCGCGGCCTCGGCGTAGCGCTCGTGCTTCGGGTCGAAGATCCCGGACAGCGGGATGTCCTTGCCCATGACGGCGGGAGGCATCGCCTTGGTGAGCTTCTCCCCCATCGCGAAGGGGAAGCCGAGCACGCGCGAGCCGTCCTTGAGGGCCTGCTTCGCCTTGATGGAGCCGTAGGTGACGATCATCGCGACGCGGTCGTCACCGTACTTCTCGGTGACGTACCGGATCACCTCGGCGCGACGGCGCTCGTCGAAGTCGACGTCGACGTCGGGCATGGACACGCGCTCCGGGTTGAGGAAGCGCTCGAAGATCAGGCCGTGCTTGAGGGGGTCGAGCTCGGTGATGCCCATGACGTAGGACACCATCGAGCCGGCGGCCGAACCACGGCCCGGGCCCACCCGGATGCCCTGCTCCTTGGCCCAGTTGATGAAGTCGGCCACCACGAGGAAGTACCCCGGGAAGCCCATCTGGATGATGACCTCGACCTCGTAGTTCGCCTGCTTGCGCACGTCGTCGCCGATGCCCTCGGGGTAGCGGCGGCGCAGGCCCGCCTCGACCTCCTTGACGAACCAGCTGACCTCGTCCTCGCCGTCGGGCACGGGGAACCGCGGCATGTAGTTGGCCTTGGTGTCGAACGAGACGTCGCAGCGCTCGGCGATGAGCAGCGTGCTCTCGATCGCCTGCGGCAGCTCGGAGAACAGGCGGCGCATCTCGGCGCCCGAGCGCACGTAGAAGCTGTCGCCGCTGAAGGCGAACCGGCTGCCGCCCTGGTCGTAGGTCGGCTCGTCGAGCGTCGACCCGGAGTTCACCGCGAGCAGCACCTCGTGGGAGTGGGAGTCCTCCTGCTTCGTGTAGTGCAGGTCGTTGGTGGCCACCAGCGGCGCGTCGATGTGCTCGGCGAGCCGCAGCAGGTCCTTGTACGTGCGGGACTCGATCTCGATCCCGTGGTCCATCAGCTCGACGAAGAAGTTCTCCTTGCCGAGGATGTCCTGCAGCTCGCCCGCCGCGCGCACGGCCTCGTCCCACTGGCCCAGCCGCAGCCGGGTCTGCACCTCGCCGGACGGGCAGCCCGAGGTGCCCATGAGGCCCTTGCCGTACGTCTCGAGGAGCTCGCGGTCCATGCGCGGCCACTTGCCCATCTGGCCGTCCAGGGACGCCAGCGACGACGCGCGGAAGAGGTTGTGCATCCCCTCGTTGTCGCGTGCCCAGAGCGTCATGTGCGTGTAGGCGCCGCCCGCGGAGACGTCGTCGCGCCGCTGGTGCTGCTCGCCCCAGAGCACCTTGGTGCGGTCGTGGCGGCTGGTGCCCGGGGTCACGTACGCCTCGACGCCGATGATCGGCTTCACCCCGTGCTTCTGCGCCGTGCTCCAGAAGTCGAACGCCCCGAACAGGTACCCGTGGTCGGTGATCGCGATGGCCTTCTGGCCGAGCCGCGACACCTCGCTGAACAGGTCGTTCATGCGCGCCGCGCCGTCGAGCATCGAGTACTCGGTGTGCACGTGCAGGTGGACGAAGTCGTCCTCGGCGGTACCGGTCGGCTGGGCGATGGGGGAACCTGCGTCGGGCATGGACCGAGTCTAGGCAGTCGCCTCCGACACTCCCGACCGCCCCGCCGAGGGGAACCTCACAGGGCCGCGACCGCCGTCACCATCGCACCAGCAGGCGGAGCACGGCCAGCCCGTCGTCCGTGCCCGGCCAGTGCCGGCGCACGACGTCGGGCCCCGCGCTGCGCACCACGGCCCGCAGGACGAGCACGACCACGACCACGTCGTCGGCCCAGCCGAGCACGGGGATGACGTCGGGGACGACGTCGAACGGCATCGCCAGGTAGCCCAGCAGCACGACGAGCAGCGCACGCACGCGCCGCGACAGGGCACGGTCCGCGGCGAGCCGTCTGACCAGGCGCAGCACGTCGGGCAGCAGGCGCACGGCGCCCCGCAGCGAGCCGCGACCGGTGCGCCGCCGCACGACGAGCAGGCCGACGGCCAGCAGCGCCCAGAGGGCGAGCACGGCCACCACCAGACCGGCGATGGCGTCCGCCCACCAGGGCAGGCCGGTCACCGGGCTCCCTACCGGTAGGCCCCGCGCACGACCTCGAGCGCGTGCGCCAGGTCGTCGGGGTACTCGCTGGTGACCTCCACCCAGCGGCCGGTCAGCGGGTGCTCGAAGCCGAGCCGCACCGCGTGCAGCCACTGGCGCGTCAGCCCCACCTTCGACGCGAGCACCGGGTCGGCGCCGTAGGTGAGGTCGCCCACGAGCGGGTGCCGCACCGCCTGGAAGTGCACCCGGATCTGGTGGGTGCGGCCGGTCTCCAGGTGCACCTCGACGAGCGACGCCGCCGGCAGCATCTCGAGCACCTCGTAGTGCGTCACGGAGTGCTTGCCGTCCGCGACGACCGCGAACCGGTAGTCGGCGCTCGGGTGCCGCCCGATCGGGGCGTCGATGGTGCCCGTCGTCGGCTCGGGATGACCCTGCGCGAGCGCGTGGTACACCTTCTCGACCGTGCGCTCCTTGAACGCCCGCTTGAGGCCGCTGTACGCCGCCTCGCTCTTCGCCACGGCCATGAGGCCCGACGTGCCGACGTCGAGCCGGTGCACGATGCCCTGCCGCTCCGCCGCGCCGGAGGTCGCGATCCGGTAGCCGGCCGCGGCCAGCGCACCGACCACGGTGGGGCCGGTCCAGCCCGGCGACGGGTGGGCGGCGACCCCGACCGGCTTGTCGACGACGACGACGTCGTCGTCCTCGTAGGCGATGCCCATGCCGGGCACCGGCTCGGCGACCACCGGCGCCGCCGGACGCGCGTCGGGGACGGTGACCTCGAGCCAGCCGCCGGCGACCACGCGGTCGGACTTGCCGACCGGGCGCCCGTCCAGGAGCACCGCGCCGGAGGCCGCGAGGTCCGCCGCCTGGGTGCGGGAGAAGCCGAGCATCCGCGCGAGCGCGGCGTCGACGCGCTCGCCCGCGAGGCCGTCGGGCACGGGCAGGGTGCGGGTGGACCCGGCCGACATCGTCAGCGCTCCCCCGTCGGCCCGGCCAGCTCGCCGGGCTCCGCCGGGGCGTCCCCGCCCTCGACGTGCCGTCGGCCGTCCAGGCCGATCCCCCGGAAGGACAGGACGACGATGAGCACCGCGGCGGCGACGATGGCGATGTCCGCGACGTTGCCGACGAAGACGCCGTAGTCGATGAAGTCGACCACGTGCCCCTGGGCGAACCCGGGCTCGCGGAAGAAGCGGTCGCCGAGGTTGCCGAGCGCGCCGCCGAGCAGAAGGCCCAGGGCCACCGCCCAGCCGGTGGAACCGATCCGGCGGATGGCCCGCACGATGACGACCACCACGACGCACACCACGATCGTGAGGATCCACGTCATGCCGGTGGCGATCGACAGCGCCGCGCCGTCGTTGTAGATGAGGCGCAGCTGCAGCAGCTCGCCGATCAGGGGCTTCGGGTCGTCCCCCCAGACGAGGGCGGACTCCGCCCACCACTTCGTGAGCTGGTCGACCAGCAGCACGACGGCGGCGAGCACGAAGGTCCCCACGATCAGCCGGCGACGACGCGCCTCGGGCACCGCGGCCTCCTCGGCGACAGCACGTGCGTCCCCGGTGGGGACGGCGTCGTCGGGCGCGTCCGAGACGGGCGACTCGGGTGCGCCGTCGCGCGGCGCGGGCTCAGGGGCCGGGGCGGAGCCGGCGGGCGTGGTCGACATCGTCCGCAAGTGTAGGCGGACCGGGCCGGTCGCCGGGGCAGGGCCGCCCGGTCAGCGACGCTCCTCGCGCGCCTTCGCCTCGACCGAGAGCGTCGCGCGCGGGAACGCCTGCAGGCGCGCCTTGCCGATCGGCAGCCCGGTGATCTCGCAGGTGGCGTAGGTGCCCTTGCGGATGCGGTCGACGGCGTGCGCGGTCTGGGCGAGCAGGTCGCGCATGTTGTTGACCAGGGTGAGCTCCTGCTCACGCTCGAGGGCGCTCGACCCGTAGTCGGCCTGGTCGTCGCCCGCGCCGTCGCCCGAGTTGCGCAGCAGGTCCGACAGCTCCTGGTCGGCGGCCGCGAGCTCGTGCTCGAGGCGCTCCTTCTCCTCGAGCAGGAAGGCCGCCAGCTCCTCCACCTCGTGCAGGGTCCAGGGCTCCTCGCCGTCGCGGACCGGGAACGTCTTCACGTCGCGCGCGAGGTGCGGGAAGTTCTCGCGCAGTGCCGCGCGCGTGGTGGTCGAGAGCTTGGCCATCGGTGCCCTTTCGTTGGTGCGTCGACGACGAGTCACCGCAGCGTAAGTGCGCCGAGCGGCCCGCACAACAGCACGCGTGGTGAACGCGTGCGTGTCGTGCGGGCCGCTCGGCGTGAGGCGTGACGAGGGAGCGGGGTGCGCGGGGTGACGGCCCCCCGCTCAGAGCTCCGAGCCGCGACCGGCAGCGGCGTTCTGCCGCTGCGGCGGCAGGGCCGAGCCGCGGGCGTCGAGGTCGCCCAGCAGGTTCTGCAGGAAGCTCTTGAGGCGCGTGCGGTAGTCGCGCTCGAAGAGGCGGAGCTCGTCGATCTTGCGCTCGAGAAGCGACCGCTCCTGCTCGAGCTGCGACAGCGTCCGGTGGCTGGTCTCCTCGGCCTCGCGGACGATGCGCGAGCCCTCGGACTTGGCCTCGGAGATGAGGCGGTCGCCCTCCTCCTGGCCGGACCGCACGTAGTCGTCGTGCAGCTTCTGGGCCAGCTGGAGCATCCCGGTGGCGGACTCCGGCTCCGCGGGCTGCTGCTTCGCGGCGGCCGGGGCGGGCGCCGGCGCCGGGGCGGGCGCCGGGGTCGGCGTGGGCTGCGCCTGCTGCGCAGCGTCCGAGCGGCTCAGCTCGGCGACCCGGTGCTCGGCCGCGGTGAGCTTGGAGCGCAGGTCGTCGTTCTCCTCCTGGACCGCCGTGAGGGTCCGCACGACCTCGTCGAGGAAGTCGTCGACCTCCTCGACGTCGTAGCCCTCGCGGAACTTGGTCGCGGCGAACTTCTTGTTCAGGATGTCCTCTGCCGTCAGCAGCGCCATCGTCTCACCTCATCGTTCTTGCAGGGTCGGTGGGACCCGGTTCCCGGGCCGTCTGGATGACCACGGTAGCGGACGTGTCGGCGGGCGACCTGCCCGGCGAGGTCGGGTCGTCCCGCCCACACGACGTCTTCACAGGTCAGCACCAGGGCGCTCGTCCCCAGCCGGCGCGAACCCGGCCGAGGTCACAGCAGAGCCGCCGCGGCGGCGGTCACATCGTGGCCAGGAACGACGCCACCCGCATGAGGATGCCCGTGCCGATGAAGAGCACGAGGAACGCGATGTCCAGCCGGATCTGACCGAGGGTCAGCGGCGGGATCAGCCCGCGCAGGAAGCGCAGGGGCGGGTCGGTCACCGTGTAGACCGCCTCCGCCAGCACCAGCAGCACGCCCTTCGGCCGCCAGTCGCGCGCGAAGAACTGCACCCAGTCGAAGACGAGCCGGATGATGAGGCACAGCAGGAACAGCCACAGGACGAGGTAGACCAGGTTGAAGACGAGGCTCACGGGACGAACCTACCCGAGCACGACGCAGGGCCGGGGCAGGACTGCCCCGGCCCCTGCCGGACGGTGCGATCGGCGCTCTCGGGCGCGCGCTCAGCTCTGGTTGTAGAACGCCCCGCGTCCGGGGGCGGCCTTCTCCGCCGGCGGCTCCTCGCCCGCGATCTCCACGTGCTCCGGCGAGAGCAGGAAGACCTTGTTCGTCACGCGCTCGATCGACCCGCGCAGCCCGAAGATGAGGCCCGCCGAGAAGTCCACGAGGCGCTTCGCGTCGGCGTCGTCCATGTCGGACAGGTTCATGATCACCGGCGTGCCGCCCCGGAAGGCCTCGCCGATGGTGCGGGCGTCGTTGTACGAGCGCGGGTGGATGGTCGTGATGCGTCGCAGGTCGGAGGCGATCACCGACTCGCTCCCTCCGCCACGGTGCAGCGGGGTGACCTGCGCCTGGTAGTCGTCACGGTCGCGCACCGGTGCCTCCAGCTCCTCGTACTCGTCGAGGTACTCCTCCGACTCACCCTGGTCGTCGGCGAGCCCCAGGTACAGCATCGTCTTGCGAAGCGCTCCGCCCATCGCCTTGCTCCGTTCGTCGCCACGTCCCGCCCTCCGTCCCGGACGGTGTCACGACGTTAACCACGCCCGTGGCGGCATCGGCGCACGACACGCCGGTGTGTCGCGCGTCGCGGGCGTGTCAGGTCACGACCGCGTCAGTTCGGCACGCCGGGCCGGCGGGTCAGGTCAGGACGACGACCCCCGCCTGCCGCCCGGTCGTCGTGCCCTGGGCGGTGGCGCGACGGTGGGAGTAGAGGTCGGTGTCCGTGAGCGTGCACCGGTCCACCCGGCTGGCGGTCACGCCGTGCGCCGCCAGCTGCGCGAGCACGCCGGCCGGCAGGTCGAGCGCAGGCGTGCCCGCCGTGGTCGTCGCCCACGTCTCGGGGACGACGGCGGCGACCTCGTCGCGCATCGCGGCCGGCACCTCGTAGCAGGCGCCGCAGACCGCCGGGCCGACGGCGGCCCGGAGGTGCTCGGCCCGGGCCCCGCGTGCGAGCAGCCGCTCGACCACGCGGTGCACGACCCCCAGGGCGACCCCGCCCCGGCCCGCGTGCGCGACCGCCACCAGGCGGGCCACCGGGTCCGCGAGGACGACCGGCACGCAGTCCGCGACCAGGACGCCGAGCGCCAGACCGGCCTCCGCGGTGACCATGGCGTCGGCCTCGCCCGCCGCGACCGGCGGCTCCGTCGACGACCACTCGGCGAGCTCGGCGGAGCCCAGGTCCAGGACCTGGTCGCCGTGCACCTGGGCCGAGAAGGCCACGGGCGCACCGAGCCACGCCCCGACGCGGGCCCGGTTCTCCCGCACCCGCACGGGGTCGTCGCCCGTCGAGGTGCCCAGGTCGAGCGACGACCAGGGGGCGGGCGACACCCCGCCGTGACGCGTGGTGAAGCCCGCCACGACGCCCTCCCCGAGGTCCACCCGCAGCAGCCCCGCACCGAACTGGTCCGGCAACAACGCCTCCTGGGCCCAGCCGACCGCTCCGTGAGTCCCGCTCACCCGGCGCTCACTTGAGGAAGTCGGGCACGTCGAGCTCCTCGGCCGGGCGGCGCGGCTCGTCGAACAGGCGCGGCACCTCGACCGGCCGCTCCACGGTGACGCCCTCGCCCTCGGCGTCCTCGACCACCGTGAACGGGCGGCGCTGCTCCGCAGGCCGCGCCCCGACCGGCGGGGCCGGCGGCGCGTCGAGGCTCACGGGGACGTCGTCCGGCTCCGCCGGGATCGGTCGCGGCTGCACGGGGGCCGCCGGCACCGACGCGGTGGCCGGCTGCGGCGGGCGCGGCGGGGCGGTCTGGACGCCGGGCTGCGGCACGGACGTCGCCGTCGTGCCCCCCTCACCGACGGTGACCGTCGGCTTGGCCGGCGCGCCGGCGATCTGGCCGAGACCGCGGCCGTCCTTGCGGGCCTGCGGCACGCCGCCGTCGAACCCGGCCGCGATGACGGTGACCCGCACCTCGTCGCCGAGCGCGTCGTCGATGACCGTGCCGAAGATGATGTTCGCCTCGGAGTGGGCCGCCTCCTGGACGAGGCGAGCGGCCTCGTGCACCTCGAAGAGGCCGATGTCGCTGCCGCCCTGGATCGACAGCAGGACGCCGTGCGCGCCGTCGATGGAGGCCTCGAGCAGCGGGGACGAGATCGCGAGCTCGGCCGCCTGCACCGCGCGGTCCTCGCCCCGGGCCGAGCCGATGCCCATCAGCGCCGAGCCCGCGCCCTGCATCACGGACTTCACGTCCGCGAAGTCGAGGTTGATGAGGCCCGGCGTCGTGATGAGGTCGGTGATGCCCTGGACGCCGGAGTGCAGCACCTGGTCGGCCGAGTGGAACGCCGCGATCGCCGAGACGCTCTTGTCGGACATGGACAGGAGCCGGTCGTTGGGGATCACGATGAGGGTGTCGACCTCCTCGCGGAGGGCGTCGATCCCCTGCTCGGCCTGCACGGAGCGGCGGCGGCCCTCGAACGTGAAGGGCCGCGTCACGACCCCCACCGTCAGGGCACCCAGCGACCGGGCGATCCGGGCGACCACGGGGGCGCCGCCCGTGCCGGTGCCACCGCCCTCGCCCGCCGTCACGAAGACCATGTCGGCGCCGCGCAGGACGTCCTCGATCTCCTCCGCGTGGTCCTCGGCCGCCTTCTTGCCGACCTCCGGGTCGGCGCCGGCGCCAAGGCCACGGGTGAGCTCGCGACCGACGTCGAGCTTGACGTCGGCGTCCGACATCAGCAGCGCCTGCGCGTCGGTGTTGATGGCGATGAACTCGACACCCTTGAGCCCGACCTCGATCATGCGGTTCACGGCGTTCACGCCGCCACCGCCGATACCGACCACCTTGATCACTGCCAGGTAGTTCTGCGGAGTTGCCACGTCGTTGCCTCTCGGGTCGTTCCTTGTCCCGACGTCCGGTCCTCGCGCCCCCGTCGCCCCGACCGGCCGACCCGCGGGTCTAACCTTAAGGTTCGAGTTGAGGGTTAGAGTTATGTCAGGTTGCTGCTGCGATCGACGGTAGGCGGCGCGGTGGGCGCGACGCCGGACGTCTCTCGGCGTGTCGCGCGCGCCCGGTGCTTGCCTCACCCGCCCGCGCCTGCTGCGCCCTCCCCGCCCCCCTCATCGGGTCACCGGCAGCTCGGGCGACGAGACGTCGATGGTCCGCGCGCCGTCGTCGAGCTTGCGCAGCGTGCGCACCGCCTCGACCTTGAGCGGAAGGTCCGAGCTGCCGCCCCAGCGGACCGTGGTGCCGTCCTCCAGCACCGTTTCGACGGCGTCCTGCGTGTCGGCGCTGACGTGGTCCACCTGGCCGGCGAGCTTGGCGGGCAGCGCCGCCAGCACGTGGAGCGCCGCCTGCAGCGCCAGCGCGTCGTCCAGCGGCACGTCCACCTGCGGCAGCCCCTTCGGCGCCGCGTCGCGCGTCGCCACGCGCACCCCGGCCGAGTCGAGGAGCGCCAGGCGGTCGCCGTCGGGCACAGCCGCGACCGGGACGCGCGGCGTGAGCTCCACCGCGAGCCCGTGGGGCCAGGCCCGCGCGATCCGCACGTCCTTCACCCCGCGCAGCCCGAGCACCTGCTCCCGCATCGCCACGGTGTCCAGGCGGGGCAACGGGGTGCCGTCCGGGGCCTCGGCGATCTCGCGCACCCTGGCCTCGTCGACGTACCGCCCCGCGCCGGTCACGCTCACCTCCGCCTTCTCCAGGGCGAGCACCGGCGACCAGAGCGCCACCCACGCGAGGCCCACGACGAGCGCCAGCGAGAGGACCCACGCGAGCACGCGCCGCCAGGCGCGGTGCCGGCGCATCGCGGTGCGCTCGGCGAGGCGGTCCGCCATCGCCGTCGACACGCGGGGAGGGACCACCTGCCCGGCCGGGACCACCGCCGTCGCCGCGGTGCGGGCGCCGGGACGCCGGGGCTCGGCGGGCGCCGCCGGGGCCGTCTTCGGGGCCGCCTTCGAGGCCGCCTTCGAGGCCGTCTTGGAGGCTCCGGTCGCCGGCCCCCGCGGGCTTCCCCTCGTCCCGCGCGTCCCCGGCGGCGTCCCGGCGCCCACCGAGGGCGTGCCGGTCGGCGCGGTCGCCGCTGATCGTCCCGACGTCGTGCGGCCCGACGTCGTGCTGGTCGGGCGCGGGCGGGCTGGCGGTCGCATCACCCCATGGTCGCGTCGGGGGCGCCGCCGCCCGGCGACGCCACGCCGGAGGTACGCGCGGCGAGGTCCGCCAGGATCACGGGACCCAGCTCGGTGACGTCTCCCGCGCCGACGGTGAGCACCAGGTCGCCGGGGCGCGCGAGAGCGGAGGCCACGTGCGCGGCCTCCAGCCGGTCCTCGACGGCACGCACTCCCCCGCCGGACGACGTCCGGCCGAGCAGGTCGGTGATCGTGCGCGGCCCCACCGTCGGGTCGACGTCCTCGCGGGCCCGGTAGACACCGGTGACGACGACCTCGTCCGCGAGCGCCAGCGCCGCGGCGAACCGGTCGGCGAAGATCCGCGTGCGCGAGTACAGGTGCGGCTGGAAGAGCACGACGATGCGACCGTCCCCGGCCGCCGGCCGGGCCGCCCGCAGCAGCGCCTCCACCTCGGTGGGGTGGTGGTCGTAGCTGTCGAACACGCGGACCCCGTCGACCTCCCCCTTGGGCTCGAACCGCCGGCCCGTGCCGACGAACGTGCCCGCGGCCCGCACGGCGTCGCCCGGCTCGACGCCGAGCAGCACCGCGGTCACGACGGCGGCCGTCGCGTTGAGCGCGTTGTGCGCCCCCGGCACGGCGAGGCGCAGCGCGCGCGGCTCGCCGCCGAGCGGGCCGCCCGAGACGACCGCCTCGACGGTCCCCGCCCCGACGACGACGTCGCGCACCCGCACGTCGGCACCCGCGGCCTCGCCGTACGTCACCACGGCCCTTCCCGCGGCCCGGTGCGCGCCCGCGAGGGCCGCCGAGCCGGCGTCGTCCGCGCACGCGACGAGCGTGCCGCCGTCGACGATCCGTCCGGCGAACTCCTCGAAGGCCCGCTCGAAGGCCGCCTGCGAGCCGTAGTGGTCCAGGTGGTCCGGCTCGACGTTCGTCACGACGGCCACCGTGGGGGCGTAGTTGAGGAACGAGCCGTCCGACTCGTCCGCCTCGGCCACCAGCACGTCGGAGGCGCCGAGATGCCCCCCGGGCACCGCGCTCTCGTGGCCTTCGGCGTCCCGCACCCGCACCGTGCCCCCGATCGCGAACGACGCGTCGACGCCGCACGCGCGCAGCACGGTCGCGACCATCGCCGACGTCGTGGTCTTACCGTGCGCGCCGGCGACGGCCACCGCCCGGCGCCCGAGCATCAGCGACGCGAGCGCCTGGGAGCGGTGCAGCACCCGGACCCCGGCCGCGCGGGCCGCGGCCAGCTCCGGGTTGGTCTCCCGCACCGCGGAGGACACGACGAGCGTGTCGACCAGGGGTGCGCCGTCCGGTCCGACGACGTGCGCCGCGTCGTGCCCGACCCAGACCCGCACCCCGTCGGCGCGCAGCGCCTCGAGGGCGGGGCCGGCCGCGGCGTCGGAGCCCTGGACGTCGACGCCGCGGGCCGCCAGCAGCCGCGCGACGACGGAGACGCCCGCGCCGCCCACACCCACCAGGTGCACGCGGCCGAGCTCCTCGACGGGCAGCGCCGGCGGCCGCGCCGACCCGGTGGCGCTCATGCCTGCCGCCCGGCGCCCGAGCCGGCGTCCGCCTGCGCGACCGCCGCGGCGACGAGGTCGGCCACGCGGGCGGCACCGTCGCGCACCCCGGTCGCCCGGGCGGCGGACGCCATCGCGTCGAGCCGCGGCCGGTCGGCCAGCAGCGCCGGCACGTGCTCGGCCACCCAGGCGGGCGTGAGGTCGGCGTCGTCGACGAGGAGGCCACCGCCCGCCTCCACCAAGGGCGCCGCGTTGAGCCGCTGCTCGCCGTTGCCGATGGGCAGCGGCACGTAGACGGCGGGCACGCCGAGGGCGGCGAGCTCGCACACCGTGCCGGCGCCCGAGCGGGCCACGACCAGGTCTACGACGGCGAGGGCGAGCTGCATCTCGGACAGGTACTCGCGCACCTGGTAGCGCGCGGCCTCGTGCCCGCCCGCGGCCGTGGCGGCGTCGACCGCGGCCCGGACGGGTCCGTCCTTGCCCTTGCCCGTCAGGTGCAGCACCTGGACGCCGGCGCGCAGCAGCGCCTCCACCGACCCGGCCAGGGCGGCGTTCACCGACGCCGCCCCCGAGGAACCCCCCGTGACGACGAGCGTCGGGAGGCCGGCGTCGAGGCCCAGCGCGTCGGCGGCCTGCACCCGCGCGGCCAGGGCGTCCGCCTCACGGGCCGAGACGAGGTCCGCGATCTCGGCCCGCAGCGGCAGGCCCACGACCTGGGCCCCCGGCAGCGGGGTGCCCGGGAACGTCGCCCCGACGGCCGCCGCCCAGCGGGCGCCGAGCTTGTTGGCCAGGCCCGCGCGGGCGTTCTGCTCGTGGATCACCACGGGGACGCCCTTGCGCCGGGCGGCGAGGTACGCGGGGGTCGAGACGTACCCGCCGAACCCGACGACCGCCTGGGCGCCGATCTCGTCGATGGCGGCCTCGGCCGCCTTCACGGCGGCGCTGAGGCGGCCCGGCAGCTTCAGCAGGTCGACGCTCGGGCGCCGCGGCAGCGGGACGCGAGGGATCGGCCAGAGCCGATAGCCGCGCTCCGGGACGAGGTCGGCCTCCAGCCCCGACGTGGTGCCGAGGGCGAGGATCCTGGCCTCCGGCTCCCGCGCGCGGAGCTCGTCCGCGACGGCGAGGAGGGGGTTGACGTGGCCGGCGGTGCCGCCCCCGGCGAGGACGACGGACGTGACTGCAGAGCTCTTCACAGGCAGGACCCTATCGGCCGCCGTCGCCCCCGCGGCGCCGCGCGCCCCCACCGGCGCCGCCGGCCCGGCCGCGCCGCGACAGGACCGCGACCGAGCGCTTGACGACGCTCCGGCGCGCAGCCAGGGCCTCGGCGGCGCCCGGCTCGCTGCGCGCGAAGCTGATCACCACGCCGAGCGCCACCATCGTCGTGACTAGGGCGGACCCGCCCGCCGACACCAGCGGCAGCGGGACGCCGATCACCGGCAGGACGCCGATCACCACGCCGATGTTCACGAAGGCCTGGCCCACGACCCAGCAGCCGATCGCGGCCGTGGTGATCTTCACGAACGGGTCCGGGTGCCGGCGCACCACCCGCGCCATCGCGATCCCGAGGACGGCGAACAGCGCGAGCACCAGCAGGGTGCCGAGCAGCCCCAGCTCCTCGCCGATCACGGAGTAGATGAAGTCGTTGTGCGCCTCGGGCAGGTACTTCCACTTCTCGCGGCTGGCGCCCAGGCCGACGCCGAACAGACCCCCGGTGCCGAGCCCGTACATGCCGTGGATCGACTGGTAGCACTGCCCCTGCGTGTCGGTGCAGGTGCCGTACGCGGCGAGGATGCGGGTGAGGCGGTCGGAGCTGCCCTGGTTGAGGATGAACGCCCAGCCGACGATCAGCGCCGCTCCGACGCCGCCCACGGCGAGCAGCGACGCGGGCGCGCCCGAGACCCAGTAGGCGCCGAGGCCGAGCAGCGCGAGGATGAGCGCCGTGCCGAGGTCGTGCCCCGCCATGACGAGCCCGAGGACGGCGGCGAGACCGACCACGCCGGGCATGATGGCCTGGCCCCAGCGACCGAGCAGGTGCTGCTTGCGGCCCAGCACGGCACCGAGCCACACGGCGACGGCCAGCTTGGCGAGCTCCGACGGCTGGATCTGCACCGGCCCGAGCGGCAGCCAGTTCTGGTTGCCGTTCACCGACCTGCCGAAGAAGACCACCGCGACCAGCAGCGCCAGCGCCACCAGGAACGCTGGCCAGGCCAGCCGCTTGTACCAGCGCACGGGGAGCCGCGCGGCGACCAGCATGAGCGGCAGCCCGATGAGGGCGTACCGGCCCTGCACGAGGAAGGCGGCGAACGGCGAGTCCCCCTCGGCGATGGACGTCACCGTCGAGCTGGAGAGCACCATGACGAGACCGATGACCAGCAGCAGCCCGGTGGCCCCGACGAGCAGGTAGTAGCTCGTGACGGTGCTGTTCCACTGGCCGAGCCAGGGCCGCTCGGCCCGCTTCGGCGACGGTCGCGGCGACGTCCTGTCCCGCGAACCCTTGTCGCGCGTCGTCCTGTCCCTCGACGGACGGCCGGTCGACCCTCCCGGGCCGCGTCGGGTGCCCGTCGTGACCGCCATCCGACACCCCTCGCTCGTCCTCGTGGCGCCACGCGGGCGCCTACAGCTCCGCCACGGCCGTGGCGAACGCCTCCCCCCGCTGGGCGTAGGAGGCGAACTGGTCCATGGAGGCGCCTGCAGGAGCCAGCAGCACGGTGTCGCCCGGACGGGCGAGGTCCCGTGCCGCCGCGACCGCGCGACGCATCACCGACCCAGTGTCGCCGGGATCGACCACGACGACGGGGATCTCGGGCGCGTGTCGGGCCAGTGCCCCGCGGACCGGCTCCGGGTCGACGCCGATGACGACCGCCGCGTGCAGGCGGTCGGCCCGGTCGGCGACGAGGTCGTCGAACGACGCCCCCTTCGCGAGGCCGCCCGCCACCCACACGACGCTGCCGGGCGGGTAGGCCGCGAGCGAGGCCGCCGCCGCGTGCGCGTTGGTGGCCTTCGAGTCGTCCACCCAGGCGACGCCGTCGAGCTCGCGGACGCGGGCGATGCGGTGCGCGCCGGGCCGGAACGCCCGCAGGCCGTCGCGCACGGCGGCGGCGGGCACGCCGTGGGCGCGCGCGAGCGCCGCCGCCGCCAGGGCGTTCGCGACGACGTGCGGCGGCGGGGTGCCGTGCCCGGGCGCGAGGTGCGCGAGGTCCGCGAGGGTGCCGAGCTCGGCGGCCGTGCGCTGCCGGTCGCGGGCCCCGGGCGCGGCGTGGAAGGCGCGGTCGACCAGCACGTCCTCGACCACGCCCAGCTGTCCGGGGCCCGGGGCACCGAGCGTGAACCCGACGGCCAGTGCGCCCTCGGTCACGTCGGCGTCGCGCACGAGCTGCTCGGTGCGCGGGTCGGCCACGTTGTACACGCACGCCACCTGCGCGCGGGCGTAGACGCGCCCCTTGTCTGCCGCGTACGCCTCGAGGGACCCGTGCCAGTCGAGGTGGTCGGCGGCCACGTTGAGCACGGCCGCCGCCTCGAAGGACGTCGTGAGCGTGTGGTGCAGCTGGAAGCTGGAGAGCTCCACCGCGAGGACGTCCAGCGACGGGTCCTGCGCGGCCTCGACGACGGGCGTCCCGACGTTCCCCACCGCGGCGGCGCGCAGGCCCGCCGCGGTGAGGATCGACGCGAGCATCTCGACCGTCGTCGTCTTGCCGTTGGTCCCCGTGACGGCGAGCCACGGGGCGGGGCCCCGCGCGCCGTCGGGCCCGGGGGTGCGCTCGACCCGCAGCCGCCAGGCGAGCTCGACCTCGCTCCAGACGGGGACGCCGGCGGCGCGGGCCGCGGCCAGCAGCGGCGTGCTCGGCGCCCACCCCGGGGAGGCGACGACGAGGTCCGCGCCGGCGACGATCCGCTCCGCCACGGCGGGATCGTCGGCGTCGCGCACGTCGGCGTCGGGGGCACGGCCGTCGACCGTCACCACCGAGGACGCCCGGCCGGCCGCACGAGCCGACAGGGCCGCGACGACGGCGCGCCCGGTCACGCCGAGGCCCGCCACGACGACGCGCGCGCCGTCGGGCAGCGAGGCGACGGTCACGTGGCCACCCACTCGGCGTAGAACACGCCCATGCCGAGGGCGGCGAACAGGCCGGCGATGAGCCAGAACCGGATGACGATCGTGACCTCGCCCCACCCCGACAGCTCGAAGTGGTGGTGCAGCGGCGCCATCTTGAACACCCGCTTGCCGGTCATCTTGAAGAAGCCGATCTGGATGACGTCGGACATGACGATGACGACGAAGAGACCGCCGATGATCGCGGCGAGGATCTCGGTGCGCGACAGGATCGAGATGCCGGCCAGGGCGCCACCGAGGGCGAGCGAGCCCGTGTCGCCCATGAAGATCTTCGCGGGGCTGGCGTTCCACCACAGGAAGCCGATGCAGGCGCCCGCGATGGCGGCGGCGACGATCGCGAGGTCCTGCGGGTCGCGCACCTCGTAGCAGCGCGGACCGGCCGCGGCGAGCCGCTGGCACGACTGGTTGAGCTGCCAGATGCACACGAGGACGTACGCGCCGAAGACGATGATCGACACGCCGGTCGCCAGGCCGTCCAGGCCGTCCGTGAGGTTCACCGCGTTGGACCAGGCGGTGATGAGGAAGTTCGCCCAGATCACGAAGAGGATGAGGCCCACCGTGACCCCGGCGAACGCCAGGTCGAGGTTGGTGTCGCGCAGGAAGGAGATCCGCGTGGAGGCGGGCGTCCGGGCGTTGGCGTTGGGGAACTGCAGGGCGAGCACCGCGAAGCTGATCCCGACGAAGCCCTGGCCGATGATCTTCGCCTTCGGCGTGAGGCCGAGGGACCGCTGCTTGCGGATCTTCGTGAAGTCGTCGAGGAAGCCGACCAGCCCGAGCCCGGTCATGAGATAGAGGCACAGCAGCGCCGACGCGCTCGGCGGCCTCCCCGCGACCAGCATGGACACCGCGACGCCGACCAGGGCGGCCGCGATGATCACGACACCGCCCATCGTCGGCGTGCCGCGCTTGGTGAAGTGCGCCGTCGGCCCGTCCTGGCGCACGAACTGGCCGTAGTTCCGGTGGATGAGGAACCGGATGAACAGGGGCGTCCCGAAGAGGGCGACCAGCCCGGAGACGCCGGCCGAGACGAGGATCGCGATCACGGGGCGACCTCCGTGGCGGGTTCGCCCGACGCGTCGGGGCCGGTCGTGGGTCCGGTCGAGGGGCCGCCCGCCGCGAGCTCGTCGCCGAGCCGCCACAGGCCGGACCCGAGGGAGGACTTCACGAGGACGACGTCGCCCGGCTCGAGCGCCTCGGCGAGCACCGCGCGTGCGGCGTCGAGGTCAGGCACGAAGACCGACTCCTCTCCCCAGGACCCCTCCTGCAGGGCCCCCTCGTGGATGTGGTACGCCCCGTCGCCGACGACGACGAGGAGCTTGACGTTCAATCGGACCACGAGGCGGCCGATCTCGTCGTGCGCGGCGCGCGAGCCGTCCCCGAGCTCGAGCATCTCGCCCAGCACCGCGACGGAACGGCGCGTGCGGCCCGCCATGACGGCGAGCGCCCGCAGCGCGGCGCGCATGGAGTCCGGGTTGGCGTTGTACGCGTCGTCGACCACGGTGACGCCGTCCGGGCGCTCGGTGACCGCCATCCGGTGCGGGCTGACGGGGGTCGCGCGGGACAGGCCCTCGGCCAGTCGCGCTGCCACGTCGGCGGTGGTGCCGCCGAGCGCGAGGACCGCCGCGGCGGCGGCGAGTGCGTTGCTCACGTGGTGCGCGCCCACGAGGCGCAGCCCCACGGGCACGGGTCCGCCCAGGTCCGGGGCGCCGGCGACGGCGAGCCGGAACGTCGCCCGGCCGGAGGCGTCCACCTCGACGTCGGCGGCGCGCACGTCGGCCGAGGAGATGGTGCCGAACGTGACGACGGTGTGCTCGGGGGCAGCCAGCGACGCCATCGCCGCCACGCGCTGGTCGTCGGCGTTCAGCACGACGGTGCCGCCCGGCACGACCCCGGTGACCATCTCGGCCTTGGTGCGGGCGATCGCCTCGACCGAGCCGAACTTGCCCACGTGGGCCACGCCGACGGCGAGCACGATGCCGACGTCGGGCGGCGCGATCCGCGTGAGGTAGGCGATGTTGCCGGGGCCGTCCGCGCCCATCTCCAGCACCAGGAACCTCGTGGCCTCGGTGACGCGCAGCACGGTCAGCGGCAGGCCGACCTCGTTGTTGAACGACCCGGTGGGTACGACCAGGCCGTCCTCGGGCGAGACGTCGTCCGGCAGCAGGTCGCCGAGGAGCTGGCCGAGCAGGTCCTTGGTCGTCGTCTTGCCCACCGAGCCCGTCACCGCGAGGACCCGCAGGTCGCCGCGCGCCCGCACGCGCGCCAGGACGACGCGGGCGAGCTCCCCCAACGCGGCCTGGACGTCGTCCACGACGACGGTCGGCACGCCCTCGAGCTCGCGGGCGGCCAGGACCAGCGCCGCGCCGGCCTCGACGGCGCCGCGGGCGAAGTCGTGCCCGTCGACCCGCTCGCCGGGCAGCGCGACGAACAGCCCCCCGGGCTCCACACGGCGGGAGTCGACGACGACGGACCCGGTCACGGGCGTGGCGGCGTCGGCGTGCAGCCGTCCCCCGGTCGCCTCGGCGACGTCGGCGGCGGTCAGCGCGATCATGCGGTGGTCCTCTCGTGCCGCCGCTGCAGCGCGCGGCGGGCCTCGTCCCGGTCGTCGAGCTCGAGGTCGACGCCCGCGACCTCCTGGATGGTCTCGTGGCCGCGGCCCGCCACGAGGACGGTGTCGTCCGCCCCCGCGTCGAGCACGGCCCGCTCGATGGCGGCCGCCCGCGGCGCCACCTGCGTCACGGCGACGTCGCGGCCCGCCTCGCGGGCCGAGTCGCGGGCCGCGGCGGCCCCCTCGAGCACGGCGGTGCGCACCACGGCGGCGTCCTCTCCGTGGGGGTCGTCGTCCGTGACGACGACGACGTCCGCGCCCGCCACGGCGGCCGCGCCCATGGCCGGACGCTTGCCCTTGTCCCGGTCGCCCGTGGCCCCGAAGACGACGACGAGCCGGCCGGCCGTCGTCGGGCGCAGGGCGGCGAGCGCGAGCTCGAGCGCCTCGGTGTTGTGCGCGAAGTCCACGACGACGCGCGGATGGCCGTCCCCGCCCGCGCCGACGACCTCCATGCGGCCGGGCACGACGGCCGAGAGGCCGTCGGCCGCGGCGAGCGCCTCTGCCACGTCCTCGACGTGCGCGCCGCCCTCGAGGACCATCGCGACGGCGAGCGCGGCGTTGGCCACGTTGAACCCGCCCGGCAGGGACGTCGACGTGCGCAGGGAGCGGCCGTCGACGTGCGTCAGCGTGAACGCGGAGCCGGTGCCGTGCGGTGCGACGTCGGTGACGGCCCAGTCGGACGCCGCCTGCCCGTCCCGCGGGGCGCGGGTGCGCAGCGTCGCGACCGGCACCTGCGCGGCCGCCGCCATGCGCTCGCCCCACACGTCGTCCACCACGACGACGCCGCGGCGCGCGTGCTCGGGCGTGAACAGCGACGCCTTCGCGTCGAAGTACGACTGCAGGTCGCCGTGGAAGTCGAGGTGGTCCTGGCTGAGGTTCGTGAACCCGACCACGCCGAACTCGATGCCGTCCACGCGGTGCATCGACAGCGAGTGGGAGGACACCTCCATCGCCAGCGTGCGCACCTCCGCCTCGCACATCGCGGCGAGCAGCGCCTGCAGGTCCGCGGCCTCCGGGGTCGTGAGCCGGCTCGGCAGCACCGTGTCGCCCGCGCGCATCTCGACGGTGCCGATCAGTCCACCGGTCCAGCCGAGGGCGCGCAGCAGGTGGTCCACCTGGTAGGTGGTCGTCGTCTTGCCGTTGGTCCCGGTGACGCCGAAGGTCATGAGGTGCTCGGCGGGCTCGCCGTACACCCAGGCCGCGACCGGACCGAGCACGGCCCTCGGGTCACCGGCGACCAGCACGGGCACGGCCGGGTCGAGGGCGTCCGGTCCCGTCGCGAGGGTGGCCGCCCCGGCCTCGTCGGTGAGCACCGCACGGGCCCCGCGGGCCACGGCGTCCGCCGCGAACCGGGCGCCGTGGGCGTGCGCGCCGGGAAGGGCGACGAACAGGTCGCCACCTGCGACGACGCGGTTGTCGGACGCGACCGAGGTGACGACGACGTCGGCGGGGACCTGCGGCCGGGGGCCGCCCTCGTCCGGTGCCACCGGTGTCGTCACCTCGAGCCCGAAGGTCAGGGCGAGGTCCCGCACCCGCCGGGGCGTCGTGCCCGCGGGCCGGATACGGGGAAGCGGGGATGTCACGGAGAAGAACCTACCGTCTGCGTGCTGCGGGCCCGGCACCCAGGGCGCCCGGCATGAGAACCGTCACGGACCTCGGGCGGTCCTCACCGGGCGCGCGCCCCGTGGTCACCACGTGAGGTCGTAGGGCTTGAACGGCGTCGAGCTGGGCGGCACGTCCATCTTCTGCAGCGTGTACCCCATGAGGTCGCTGAAGACGGGCGCGGCCACCACGCCGCCGTAGATCGACGACTGCGGGCTGCGCAGGAAGACGGACACCGTGTAGCGCGGGTCGTCGGCGGGCGCGACGCCGATGAAGGACGCCATGTAGGTGGTCCCGGCCCCCGTCCACATCTGGGCGGTGCCGGTCTTGCCGGCCACGCGGTAGCCGGGCACCCGCGCGTTGGCGGCGGTGCCCTCCTCCCCCACGACCGACTCCATCATCCGCATCACCGAGTCGGCGGTCTTCTCCGAGACCACGCGCTCCGCCTCGGGAGCCTCGGCGGGCGTGAAGGTGCCGTCGGGCGCGCGGGTGCCGGCCACCAGGCTGGGCTCCACCCGGACGCCGCCGTTCGCGACCGTCGAGAAGACCTGCGTCGCCTGCATCGCGTTCACGGCCACGCCCTGCCCGAACAGGATCGTGTACGGGGTGCGGGCGTCGTGCGCCAGCGTCTGCTGCGAGGGCAGGATGCCCGCGGACTCGCCCGGCAGGCCGAGGCCGGTGGGCTGGCCGAACCCGAACTTGCCGAGGTAGTCGTAGCGGACGTCCAGCGGGATCTTCTCGCCGATCTGCACCGTGCCCGTGTTCGACGAGTGGGCCAGCACGCCGGCGAGCGTCAGCTGCTGGTCGGGGTGCTCGTGCGAGTCCTTGAACGACTCGCCGTTGGGCGTGGTGTACCGGTACGGCACGCGGAACTGGCTGTCGGGCGTCCAGTAGCCCTCCTCGAGGGCCGCCGCCATCGTGATCACCTTGCCCGTGGAGCCGGGCTCGAAGACGTCCTTCACGGCACGCGAGCCGTTGGCCACGGCGGACGTCGACCGGTCGTTGGGGTCGACGTCGCCCGAGTCCGCCACCGCGAGCACCTGGCCCGTGCGCACGTCCTCCACGACCGCCATGGCGTACTTCGCCCCGGTCTTCGAGACCGCGTCGTCGAGCAGCTCCTCCGCCTTCCACTGGACGTCGAGGTCGATCGTGAGCTGCACGTTGCTGCCGGGGACCGCCTCGGTGGCGTCCCGCTCCGAGTTGGGGATCGGGACACCGTCGCGCCCGCGCTCGTACGTGACCTTGCCGTCGGCGCCCGCGAGCACGTCCTCGTAGGCGCGCTCGAGCCCGCCCTGGCCCACCTGGTCGCGGTCGACGAAGCCGACGAGGGTGCCCGCGACGACGCCGGCCGGATAGGTGCGGCGGGAGGTGAGCTCGGTGCGGACGTAGGCCTGGAGGTCGAGCTTGGCGATCGCCCGCTGCACCTCGGGCACGGCGTTGCGCTTGAGGATCACGTACCGGTCGTCGCCGTTGAGCTTCGCGGCGAGCTCCGCGGGCTGCGCGTCGAGGATCGGCGCGAGGAGCTGAGCGATGCCGAGCGCGCCGTCCTGCACGGCCCTGCCGGTGGCGGTGTCCACCCGCTGCCCGCCCTGGAACCCCTGGATGGCGAGGGTGTCGGCGGAGATCGTGTACCGGTCGACGGACGTCGCGAGCACGCGTCCGTTGGTGTCGACGATGTCGCCGCGGTGCGCGAGCTCGACCGCGTGCGTGGTGCGTGCCTCCTGCGCCTTCGCCGCGAGCGCCGGCCCCTGGAAGATCTGCACCTGGACCAGCCGGCCGACGAAGACGGTGAGCACGAGCGCCGCGACGACCATGATCCACCGCTGCCGTCGCCCGGGGTCGCCCGGACGTCCCCGGCTCGCGGCCCCGCCCCGCGGGCGCGGCGGAGCGCCCCCGCCGCGCACCGGCGTCCGGCCCGTAGAGCGGACCGGAGTGGGTTCCCGCCCCCCGACAGAACAGGGGGGGGTGGCACCGCCCCACGAAGCCGGGCTCCACCCCTGGGTCGCTTTCTCTTCTCCCCCCCTCCCCCCCCCCCAAACATGTCCACCTCCCGTATTCCCTCCTCTCCTTTCCCG
>NZ_JBHVSQ010000005.1:64639-84445 GCF_042885055.1 Isoptericola sp. NPDC058082
AGATATGGACATTTCTTGGGGGCTGGGAGAGGGGGAGAAGAGACGGGCGTCCGGCCCGGAGGGCGGACCGCTGTGGCTCCACGCCCCGAGCCGGACCGGGGCGTGGTGCCACGGCCCGACGAGCTCGGCGTCGACCGTGGGGTCGATCGTGGGGTCGATCGTGGGGTCGACCGTGGGTTCGACCGTGGGGTGGAGCGCGGCGTCGAGCCGTTCGTGGTGCGGGAGGTGCTCACCCCTCGAGTCTGCGGGGACGGGGTCCGGGTCGTGCGGGCCGGACCCGGGCGTGTCGCGCGCCCGCCGGCCGAGCGGCCTCCCGAGCCCGCACCCGCGCCGCCGCTCCGTGCACCGCCGCGCGCCGGCGGCGTCCGCCCGGTCACGGCGTCTCCGTGTCGCCGATCCCGACCTTCGCGCGCTTCTCGACGCTGATCATCGTCGGGTCCTCGGCCGGGACCATGCCGAGCTTCGTGGCGCGCTCCGCCAGCGACGCCTCCGCGGCCCGCAGCTTCTCCTGCTGGGTCTGGACGTCCTGCGCCACCTGACCGACCTGGGCCTGGAGCCGCGACGCCTCGTACGAGCCGCGCGCCATCGACGTGTTGAGCAGCAGCGCCGCGAGGAGCGCGCCGACGAGGATCACCGCGCACAGCACGAGGAACGGGACGCCCGACGTCGCCTGGAGCGGCGCACGGACCGCGTCGAGGCGGCGCCCGCGGTCCGCGGCACCACCCGGCAGCGAGGTGAGCGGGGCACGACGCGGCGCCGCGGCGGGACGGGTCCCGGGGGTGGCGGGGGCACGCAGGGCGCTCATCGGCGGTCCTCCTTGGTGTGCTTGCGGGCAGGCTGCTGGGTGGCGTGGCGGGTGGACTGGCGGGCGGGCGCCGCCGAGCGCATGTGGTCGGGGGTGGGACGGACGCGCCGGGCGGCCCGCAGGCGGACCGACGCCGCCCGCGGGTTGCGCTCGAGCTCGGCCTCGTCCGCCTCCTCCGCGCCCCGCGTCAGTGCCTCGAGGTAGGGCTTGTGCGTCTCCGGCTCGACGGGCAGGCCGGCCGGGGCGCTCGACGTCGTCCCGCGGGAGATGGCCCGCTTGACGATCCGGTCCTCCAGCGACTGGTAGGACTCGACGACGATCCGCCCGCCCGTGGCCAGCGCCTCGATCGCGGCGGGCACGGCGCGCTCGAGCACCTCGAGCTCGCCGTTCACCTCGATCCGCAGCGCCTGGAACGTCCGCTTCGACGGGTTGCCTCCCGTGCGCCGCGCGGCGGCGGGGATGGACGCGCGCACCAGGTCGGCGAGCTCGCCCGTCCGCTCCCACGGCCGCTCCTCGCGGCGCCGCACGATCGCCCTGGCGATGCGCGGCGCGAACCGCTCCTCGCCGTACTCGCGCAGCACCCGGGCGAGGGCACGCTCGTCGTAGGTGTTGAGGACGTCGGCCGCGGTCGCACCCCGGGTCTGGTCCATGCGCATGTCGAGCGGCGCGTCCTGGGCGTACGCGAAGCCCCGGCCCGCCTCGTCGAGCTGCAGCGACGAGACCCCCAGGTCCATGAGGACGCCCTGCACGCCGTCCAGCTCGAGCTCCGCGACGACCTCACCGATCTCGTCGTAGACCGCGTGCACCGGGGTGAACCGCTCGCCGAAGCGGGCCAGCCGCTCGCCGGCGAGGCGCAGCGCCTGGGTGTCGCGGTCGATCCCCACCACGCGGGCGGTCGGAACCTGCTCGAGCACCGCCTCGGTGTGCCCGCCCATGCCCAGCGTGCAGTCGACCAGCACGCTCCCGGGCTCGGTGAGCGCCGGAGCGAGGAGGTCGACGCACCGCTGCAGCAGCACGGGCAGGTGGCGGTCGCCCGCGGATCGCGCGTCGTCCGGTGTGCTCATCGGTGCCTCTCCTCTCGTGCTCGTCTCGTGCTCGTCCTGCTCGTGTCGTGCTCGGTCCACGTGCTCGGTCCACGTGCTCGGTCCACGTGCTCGGTCCACGTGCTCGGTCCACGCGCTCGGTCCACGTGGTCGGCGGGCCCCCCCCCGGCCAGGTCTCCCTCCGCGCCGTTCTGGCGCCGGGGAAGTGCGCCAGACCCTCGCGGGAGGAGGCCTCGTCGTGCGGGGCCCTGCTGCTGCTCGTCTGCTGTGCGGTTGTGGGTGGTGCCGGTCGTCCATCGGTGCTGGTCGTCCGTCGGTGCCGCTGGTTCAGAACTGCAGGTCCGGGAAGATCTGCTCGGACGTCTCGGAGTACGACGACTCCTGCTCGGCCAGGTAGGTCTCCCAGGTGGTGCGGTCCCAGACCTCCACGCGGGTGCCGGCGCCGATCACGGCGACGTCCCGGTCGAGGCCGGCGTACGCGCGCAGGGCGGCCGGGATGACGACCCGCCCCTGCTTGTCCGGCAGCTCGTCGCTGGCACCCGACAGGAACACGCGCAGGTAGTCGCGCGCCTGTCGGCTGGTCACGGGGGCCTGCCGCACCTGCTCGTACATGCGGCCGAACTCGTCCATCGGGAGGAGGAAGAGGCAGCGCTCCTGTCCCCTCGTCATGACGAGGCCGGGAGCGAGTCGGGCGCGAAACTTCGCGGGGAGGATGAGCCGGCCCTTCTCGTCGAGCTTGGGGGTGTAGGTGCCGAGCAGCAGCCCGGCTCCCGGAAACGTGTCCTCCAGACCTGCCACGGCTCGCACCTCCCCTCGCGCTCCCGCAGCCTCCACGCTACTCCACTTTCCTCCACCGGGCGCGGCCAACGATGGGCAGTTCTCCCCATCTCACCCCCTCCCCCCACAGTCCCCACACATCGCCGCAGGTCAGGGCGTCGGGCGGGAACGGGGCGCCGGTGGAGGGCGGTGGAGCAGGAGCCCTCCGACGCGTGTCGCACGAGGCGCACCTCCGGGTCAGGCAGGCGCCGCGGGCACGCGCCCACCGCCCGCGGGGGGCGTCGTGGAGGGAGGTGGAGCGGGTGATCGTCGTCACGTCCGGCCCCGATTCCACTAGGCTGCGAGAACCGTCACGAGCACGTGAACCGGAGGTCACCCGTGCACCCAGAACCCGTCTCCCCCACGCTCGCCGGCGCACGCACGGAGACGGAGGACCGCAGGGACGGCGCCACCCCCTCGACGGGGGCCGACCTCGACGCCCTGGCCAGGGATCTCGACGAGCTCGTCGCCGCCACCACGCGGGTGCGGGAGGCGGTCGACTCCGTGGTCTCGGGCCGGCCCGGCCTCGCCGAGGTGACCGTCGCCGTCCTGCTCGCCGAGGGTCACCTCCTGATCGAGGACGTCCCCGGCGTCGGCAAGACGACGCTCGCGAAGGCCCTCGCCCGCAGCATCGACTGCCGCGTGGGCCGCATCCAGTTCACCCCCGACCTGCTCCCGAGCGACCTCACCGGCGTGAACATCTTCCGCACGGCCACGCACGACTTCGAGTTCCGGCCCGGACCGGTGTTCAACAACGTGGTGATCGGCGACGAGATCAACCGCGCCTCGCCCAAGACGCAGTCCGCGCTCCTCGAGTGCATGGAGGAGGGCCAGACGACGATCGACGGCACCACGCACACGCTGCCGCGGCCGTTCCTCGTCGTCGCGACGCAGAACCCGGTGGAGATGGAGGGCACGTACCCGCTGCCCGAGGCGCAGCGCGACCGGTTCATGGCCCGGCTCACCGTCGGCTACCCGGACACGGACGCCGAGCTGCAGATGCTCGACCGCCAGGAGTCCGCCGATCCCCTGGACCACCTGTCCCCCGTCACCACCGGCGCCGACATGGTGCGGTACGCCCGTGCGGTACGCGCCGTCTACGCCGCGGGACCCGTCAAGCAGTACGTGCTCGACCTCGTGGGCGCGACGCGGCAGCACGAGGGGGTCCGGCTCGGCGCGTCGCCGCGGGCCTCGCTCCAGCTGCTGCGCGCCGCCAAGGCCGCGGCCGCCATGGCGGGCCGCGAGCACGTGCTGCCCGACGACGTGCAGTCCCTCGCCGTCGCGGTCCTGGCCCACCGCCTCATCCTCAGCACGGAGGCGCGGCTCGGCGGCGTGACGCCCGAGGACGTCATCGAGGAGATCGTGCAGCGCACCGCCGTGCCCGGCGTCCGCGTCGCGGTCGCCCCGCCCGCGGGGTCGTTCGCGCGGCCCTCCCGCGAACGCGGCCGGTAGGACCGACCATGTCCGGCGACGACGAGCCCGGCGCGGTCCCGGCCACCACCGAGCGCAGGGCCGGGAAGGGCGGCCCGCACGACACCCGGCACCCGGCGCTGCGGCGGGTCGTCCGCGTCCGGCCCACCCGCCGCGGTCTGGCCCTGCTCGTCGCGGGCCTGGTGCTCGCGACCGTCGGCACCCTGCTCGACCTGCCCGACGTCGTGGGCCTCGGCGCCGCGGCCGTGCTGGCCGTCCTCCTCTCCTGGGTGCTGATGGGGGTGCAACGCCTCGACGCCGGCCGCGGGGCGCTCGTGGTCACGCGCGAGCTCACGCCGAACCCCGTCGTGCGGGACCAGACCGCAGCGGTGCGCCTGGTCGTCGGAGCCCGCGCGCGCACGGGCGCGGCCTACGAGCGGCTGGCCCGGCTGCGGCTGTCGGAGCAGGCCGCGCACGAGCTGGCGGGGCCGCACGGCATCCGCGCCCGGGTGACGGCGCACGCGGACCGCATCGCGGTCTCCTACGCGCTCACCCCGTCCCGCCGGGGCCGTTGGGCCCTCGGCCCCCTGCTCACCACGCGCACCGACGTCTTCGGGCTGGTCCGCACGACGCAGCCGCTCGGCGCCCCGACCCGGGTCGCCGTGTGGCCCCGCACCGTCGGGCTGCCCACGCGCACGCGGGTGCTCGGCGACGTCGAGCGGGCGGCCACCGGCGCACGGCTGGCGTCCACGGACGACTCCGTCCTGCGCGAGTACGTCTCCGGCGACGACCCTCGCCGGGTGCACTGGGCGGGCTCGGCGCGCCAGGGCCGGCTCATGGTCCGGGCGGACGAGAGCGCCGGCGTGCGGCCCGTGACCGTGCTGTTCGACCGGTCGCTGCTGCCGCCGCCCGTCGATCCGCGCACCGGCGTCTGGCCGTCCGCCCGCGGCTCCCGCACGCACGCGGAGGGCGAGCTCGCCGTCGAGCTGGCCGCCTCGGTCGCCACCTCGTTCCTCGACGCGGGCCACCCCGCGCGGCTGGTGCCCACCGGTTCCGGCCCCGCGCCCGTGCCCTTCGCGGCGGGCGCACGCACCGGCCGCGCGACGATCCTGGACGGGACCGTCGACCTGCGCGGGCACCGCGGGTCCGCCGACGCCGAGCGCGCCGTCCTGCAGACGGTCCGCGCCCTGCGGGCCTCGCGCTCGCAGGAGGAGATCGTCGTCGCCGTGCTGGGCCCCCAGGCGGAGACCGCGCTGCGCGAGATGGCCGAGCTCGGCGTCGAGGGCATCTGCTGGGCGCTCGTCGTGGCGCCGGCCGACGCCCCGGGCGCGGGTCCGACGCCGGCGGGAGGCATGGCGGGAGTCACGGCGGGAGTCACGGTCGGCGCGCTGCGCGCCGCCGGCTGGCGCGTGGCCACCTGCCCCCCGGGCACGGCGCCCGACCGCGCCTGGGCGCTCCTCGCCGAGGGGGCGGCATGATCCCCGCCCACGCGGGCCCGACGGCCCGCACCGTCGCCTCCGGGGTCCTGGTCGCCGTGGCGGTCGCCGCGTCGATGCTCTCGCTCTCGAGCATCGTGCTCCCGGGCGGCTGGACGCGCGCGGCCCTCCTCGGCATCGTCCTCGTCAGCGCGACGACGGTCACCTCCCGGGTGGTGATCGAGCGACGGGCCCGCGCCCGGGGGCTGCGCACCAAGGAGTCGGGCTCCGCATGGCCCAGCGTGCTGGGCGGCGTCGTGGCCGCCTGGTTCGTCCTCGCGCGGTACGGCGGCCCCACCGCCGATCCCACCTTCCTGGTCACCCCGGAGCACGTGGCACGCGTCGTGGCCCGGCTCGGCGAGGCCGGTGAGATCGCCCGGTCGGAGGTCGCCCCCGTGACGGGGAGCGTCCCCATGGGGCTGCTCACCGTCGGCGGCACGCTGCTCGTGCTCCTGCTCGCCGACGCGCTGGCGGGCGCGCTGCGCCGCCCCGCGGCGGTCGGCCTGCCGCTCCTCGCCCTCTGGGCCCCGCCGCTCGTGCTCACGGGACGAGTGCCGTGGGGCGTGTTCGTCGTGACCGTCACGGCCCTGCTGCTGCTCCTCACCCTCGACGGTCCCCTGGTCGCGCGGACGAGACGGGCCGAGCGCACGCCCGCGCCGGTGCGGCGCGCCGAGCGGTCCCGCGCCGTCGCGACGACCGCCGGCGCCGTCGTCCTCGCCGTCGTCGCCGGCCTCGTCGGAACCGCGTCCGCCGCGCTCCCCGGCGGACCCGCGGGCTGGTACCGCACCTTCACGACCACGGGCGACACCATCCGCCTCGCCGAGGACCTCGACATCCTGCGGAGCCTGACCGAACGGTCCCGCTCCGTCGTGCTGTCCTACGACACCGGCTCCGAGGCGGACGTCGGTCCGCTGCGCAGCTACACCGCCACGGCCTTCGACGGGCGCCGGTGGCAGCGCGGCGACGAGCGCGGCGGCCGCGAGTTCGCCGAACGCGACGTCCTGTGGCCCGACGACCCGCCGTCGGGCGGCGACGTCCGCAGCGTCGCCCTCGACGTCGGCGAGCTCCGCGACGACAAGCTGCCCATCAGCATCGACCCTCGCCAGGTGGCCACGGACGGCGGCGGGTGGGGCTACGACCCCGCCCGGGACGAGGTGGTCGGTGGGCTGACGGCGGCGGGCGACTCCTACACCCTCACCGTGCACGAGCGGGACCTCGACCCCGCCGCCCTCCGGGAGGCACCCGCGGCCGACCTCGACGAGGTCTACACCCAGGTCCCCGACACGGCGCACGCGGGAGACGTCGAGGCCGCCGCGCGCGAAGCCGTGGGCGAGGCCGACACCGCCTACGACCAGGCGGTCGCCCTCCAGCGCTGGCTGCGCGACCCCACCCGCTTCACCTACTCGACGACCATCCCCCGCGGCGGCACGGGAGACCCGGTCTGGGACTTCCTGCAGCACCGCACGGGCTACTGCATCCAGTTCGCGACGACCATGGTGGTCATGGCGCGGTCGCTCGGCATCCCCGCGCGCCTGGCGGTCGGGTACCTGCCCGGCGACCGCACCGGCGAGACCACCTGGCAGATCACGGGCCAGGACTCGCACGCCTGGCCGGAGATCTACTTCCCCGGCACGGGTTGGGTGCGTTTCGAGCCGACGCCCGCCCAGCAGACCGGGAGCCCGCCCGCGTACACGATGCCGCGCGTCCAGGGCGACCCGGCCGCGGTGCCCACGTCGAACGACCTCCGCGAGCGGCAGCCCTCGGCGGGGAGCACCTCGACCGACGACGAGGCGACGCCCTCGGCCTCGACCGCCGCCGGGGTCACGCCCGTCGTCGACACCGGTCTCCCCGGATGGGTGTGGATCACGGCAGGCAGCCTCGTCGTCGTCCTGGTGGGCGGCCTCGTGCTGCTCCTGGCCAGGCGGCGGCGCGCCTCGCTGGAGCTCGACCCCGAGCTCGCCTGGCAGCAGGTGCTCGCCGCGCTCGCCGCCGAGGGCGTCCGGCTGCCGCCCGCCACGACGCTGCGCCGTGCCCCGGACGCCATCGCGTCCGCCGTGACCACCCGGACCGGCCGCGAGCTCAGCCCCGAGGTGCGCGAGGACCTCGGCGCGCTCGCGCGGGCGGCCGAGGCGAGCCGGTACGCGAGAGAGTCCGTGCCACCCGAGCCCGACGAGCTCGAACGGCTCGCGACGGCGGTGACCTCCGGGCTCGGCGAGACCCTGTCGACGCGCTGACCGCTGCGGCCGCGCCGGGGGCGCGTGGGGGTCGCGGGCGGGGCGTGTCGCGCGGGTGGCCCACGGTGTGAACGCACGAGCCCGCCCCGCTCGGGAAGAGCGGGGCGGGCTCGGTCGAGCGTGACGCTCCGGACCTCAGCGGCCCTGGTCCCGTCGGCGCTCCCAGCGCTCCTCCAGCCGCGCGAGGAACCCCTCCTTCTTGGCGGCCGTGCTGGGACGGGTCGCCGTCTGCCCGGGGCGCGAGCGATCGGGGTTGGTCTGGGGGTCGATGGTCCCGTCCGGCCGGACGACTCCCGTCGGGCCCTTCTTGCGGGGAGCGGCGAACGCGTACGCCACCCCGGCGAACATCAGCACGAAGCCGGCGACTCCGACCCAGGCCTGCGACGTCGCGGCACCGACCACGAGCAGCAGCAACCCTGCGACGACTCCTACGCCGGCCAGGACATAGCGCAGGGGCGACCGGCGGCGCGCCTGCTGCAGGGTGTTGGCCAGACGGGGATCGTCGCTGCTCAGCGCGCGCTCCATCTGCTCCAGCACTCGCTGCTCGTACTCGGACAGTGGCATCGAGTCCCCCCGGGTCTCGCGGTGGAACGGTAACGCCCTCAGGATATGCCTGAGCCGCCCGGCATGGTAGTCGGCGGGGGTGAACCTCGGCGACGGCCCGGCGCCGCACCGAGGCTGATCGCGGATCGCCCGAACCGCTCGCGTACGGCGTCCAGCGCCAGCTCGGCCTCCCGACGCGCCTCCTGACGCGGATCCACGGCCTCGTCGAGGGTCACCTGCTCGGCGAGACCGGACCTGACCTGCAGGTTCTCACCGCGGACGCCGACCAGGCGCACGGGCAGACCGCGGAGGTCCGCCGCACCCAGCAGCTCGCGCGCGACCAGGAAGATCGCGCGCGCCACGTCCGTGGGGCCGTCGAGGGTGCGGGACCGGGTCAGGGTCCGGAAGTCGCTGGTGCGGACCTTGATCGACACCGTCCGCGCGACCACGCCCTGGTGCCGCAGCCGGGCCGCGACCCGGTCCGCGAGCTCGAGGACACGCTGCTCCACCGCGCGGAGGTCCCACAGGTCACGCTCGAACGTCGTCTCGGCCCCGACGCTGCGCTCCTCGTGCCCCGGGACGACCGGCCTCGGGTCGCGCCCCCACGCGAGGTCGTGCAGGTGCGCCCCGGAGACCGACCCGACCGCCGCCTGCAGCGTCGGCACGTCGGTGTCGGCGAGCTGGGCCACGGTCGTGATGCCCCAGCGCGCCAGGGCGGCCTCCGTCTTCTCACCCACCCCCCAGAGCGCACCGACCGGCAGAGTCCGCAGGAAGGGCACGGTCGCGTCCGCCGGCACGAGCATCATCCCGTCCGGCTTCGCGTGGGTGGACGCCAGCTTGGCCACGAACTTGTTGCGCGCGACCCCGACGGAGCAGGTGATCCCGTGCTCGGCCCGGACCTGCTCGCGCAGCCGCGCCCCGATCGCCGTGGGCGCGCCCAGCCGGCGCCGGGCCCCGCTCACGTCCAGGAAGGCCTCGTCGACCGAGACACGCTCGACCAACGGGGTGATCGTGGCAAGGATCGCCATCACCGACTCGGACACCTCGTGGTACAGCGTGTGGTCGGGCGGCACCACGACGGCCTGCGGGCACAGGCGCAGCCCCGCGGCCATCGACATCGCGGAGCGCACCCCGAAGGCCCGGGCCTCGTAGGTCGCCGCGAGCACCACGCCCCGTTCCCGCCCCCCGACGATGACGGGACGACCGCGCAGCTCGGGGCGGCGGGCGAGCTCGCAGGACGCGAAGAAGGCGTCCATGTCGACGTGCAGCACGGAGGTGCCGGACTCGTCGCTGCCCCAGTCCCGGAACGCCCCCGCTGCCCGTGGGCCGCGGCTCACGACGCCGCCGGCGTGAGGGCGAGCGGCCGCGCGAACCCGGCGCGCGGGTCGACCAGGAGGCCGACCTCGTCCCGGAAGTCCTCCGCGCACGCCACGAGCTCGGCCGCCCGCCGGGCGTCGACGTCGGGCTCGAGCCCCGCCTCGACCGCCGCCCGGACACGGGCCCCGGAGGCGAAGTAGCCCGACCACGCGGCGAGGTCGGGCTCCACGAGCGCCAGCATGTCCCAGACCGAACGCGCCCGGCTCCGGGCCGACGGGCGGCCGCGCAGCGCGACGACGGCGGCGGCCGCACGCAGCGCCGCGAGGTGGGCGTGCACGAAGCGCTCGGCCGGGTCCGTCGCCGTCGCGGCCGCCGCGAGCTCCGCGTCGGAGCGGTCGAGCAGCCGGGTCACCTCGGGGCTCGGGGGCAGCGCCGCGCCCGCACCGCCATGACCTGCTCGGCCGGCCTGACCACGACCGCCCGTCGCACCGGCAGATCTCGTGCGAGCCGACATCCTGCACCTCCCGTGCTCCGCGGTTCCCCGCGCCCGTCCAGTGTCGAACACCTGTTCGAACCTGTCAACCGCCGGCCCGGGCCCTCCCCACCCTCCGGAGCGGGGAGACTGGTCGCATGTCCCGCTCCTCCCGAGGTGGATCGCGCCCCGAGCGCCGGTCCGGTCGACGCCACCCAGCATCCTCCGACGCACCGACACTCCCCGACGAGGAGGTGCCGATCGACACCGGCACGGCACGCGTCGAGCGCGACCCGGACCACCCCGACCGCGTGACGCTGCACGTCAACGGCGTGCCGAGCTCCGCCCTCGACCTGGCCGACCCCGGCTTCCTCGCCTTCGAGTACATGCAGCAGATGGCCGCCGTGCTGGCGGGGCTGCCCGACGGCCCGCTGCGGGTGCTGCACCTCGGGGCGGCGGGATGCGCCCTCGCGCGGCACGTCGAGCACGAGCGACCGGACTCGCGCCAGCTGGGCGTCGACGTCGACGCCCGCCTCCTCGAGCTCGTGCGGTCCTGGTTCGCGCTGCCGCGCTCGCCCCGGCTCCGGCTGCGGGCCGACGACGCCGGCCACGCCCTCGCGTCGCTGGCGCCGGGCTCGTTCGACGTCGTCGTGCGCGACGTCTTCGCGGGCGACCGCACGCCCGACCACCTGGCCGACGACGCGTTCGCCGCGGCCGCGCACCGGGTGCTGCGCCCCGGCGGCGTCCTGCTCGCGAACTGCGCGGACCGCCCGCCGTTGTCGCTCGCGCGCCGGGAGACCGCCACGCTCGCCGTCGCGTTCGGACCGGGCGCGGCTGCCGACGGCCGGCTCGGGGTCGTCGCGGAGCACGCCGTCCTCAAGGGCCGCCGGTACGGCAACGTGGTGCTCGTCGCGGTGCGGGACGTGCCCGACGACGCGGAGACCTCGCCCACGGACGAGGTGGACCTGCACGACGCCGGCCTCGCGCGACGGCTGCGCAGCCTGCCCGTCCCGACCCGCCTCCTCGTCGGTGACGAGCTCACGAGGTTCGCCGGGGCCTGACGTCCGCCGGTCGAGCACTGTTCGGGCGACAGGGCGAGCACCTGGCGAGCACCGGTCGCGCCCGGCACGACGACGGCCGCGCCCCTCCCGGGGACGCGGCCGTCGTCAGGCGAGCCGGGTGCTCAGAGCGGCACGACCTGCTCCGCCTGCGGCCCCTTGGGGCCCTGGGTGATCTCGAACTCGACCCGCTGGGCCTCGTCGAGGGTGCGGTATCCCTGCGTCTGGATCGCGGAGTAGTGCACGAAGACGTCGGCGCCGCCGTCGTCCTGCGCGATGAAGCCGAAGCCCTTCTCCGAGTTGAACCACTTCACAGAACCTTGCGCCATGCTGATCCTTCGACCTTCCGTCACAACGGGCACGAGCGGGCCGGGCGGCCACCCGTCGCTGCAGGCCGCACCGCCGGTTCGTGCGAAGGAGCGCCTCTGCAACGCGGTCAGTGTGGCACGGACCACACCGACGTGCCACGGATAAGCCGCGGAAGCCGCGCATCGGCCATTCGGGACGGGCGGAGTGCGCACCGCGGACGAGCGGCACCCGGGGGCGTCCGGGTCAGTCGTCGTCCTGCTGGGCCAGGAAGCGCTCGAACTCGGCGCCGAGCTCGTCGGCCGTGGGCAGGGGGGCCTGCTCGGCGAGGAGGCTCGGCCGCCCCACCGACCTCGTGAAGGCGTCGTACTGCTCCTCGAGCGCCTTGACGACGGCCTTGACCTCGCCCGACTCCCCCACCTGCTTCTCGACCTCGATCGTCGCGTCCGCCGCGGCCTCCGCGAGCAGGCCCGTCGCGAGGTCCAGGCCCGTGGCGCGCTCCACGTGCCGCAGCGCGACGACCGCCGCCGGCGCGTAGCGGGACTGCGCGAGGTAGTGCGGCACGTGCACGGTGAAGCCGATCGCGTCGTGCCCCGCCTCGCCGAGGCGGTACTCCAGGAGCGCGGCGAGCGAGCCGGGCACCCGCACGGTGCCGAAGAACGAGGTGTAGTCCTCGACCAGGCCCGGACGCGTGCCGTGCGCCGTGAGCGACAGCGGCCGCGTGTGCGGCACCCCCATGGGGATCCCGTGGAAGCCGACCGTCAGGGAGACCTCGAAGCGCTCGGCCAGTCCCTTCACGGCCGCCACGACCCGCTCCCACTGCAGGTCGGGCTCCGAGCCGTGCAGCAGCAGGAAGCCGGTGCCCTCGCGGTCGGCGACGTGGTCGATCGCGAGGTAGGGCTCGTCGTAGGCGGACCACCGGTCGGCGTCGAACGTCATCCCGACCCGCTTCGAGCGGTAGTCGAGGAGCTGGTCGACGTCGAAGGTCACCAGGCGCGTGGTCGTCAGCTCCTCGGTGACGTGCTCCACGGCGATCTCCCCCGCGGAGCCCGCGTCGACGAAACCGTCGAGCGCGTGCAGCAGCACGGGTCCGGTACCGGTCGGCGCCGCGTCGGGCCCCTGGTGGGGCAGGACGCGCGCAACGGCGGCCTCGTCGACCTCGTAGATGCTCTGCGGGTCCAGCAAGGGTCTCCTCCTCGGTTCTCCGGCTCGTGCCGGCGGGCTCGCGCCCGCAGGAGTGACAACCGTGCCGCGCCCCGGATCCTTCCCGCGCCCCGCCGGCCCCGATCAGTGGTGGGGCAGCCGCACCACGGTGACGAAGAAGTCGTCGATCTGTCGGACCACCTGGATGAACCGGTCGAAGTCCACGGGCTTCGTCACGTAGGCGTTCGCGTGCAGCGAGTAGGACCGCAGCACGTCCTCCTCCGCCTCGGACGTCGTGAGCACGACGACGGGGATGTGCTTCAGCCGCTCGTCGGCCTTGACCGCCGCGAGCACCTCGCGGCCGTCCATGCGCGGCAGGTTGAGGTCCAGCAGGATGAGGTCCGGCGTCGGCGCCTGGGCGTGCTCGCCCTCCTTGCGCAGGAAGGCCATCGCGCTCACGCCGTCCGCCACCACGGACAACCGGTTGGCGACCTTGTGCTCCTCGAACGCCTCGCGGGTCATGAGCACGTCGCCCGGGTCGTCCTCGACGAGCAGGACCTCGATCCCCGTCTGCTGGTCCGTCATGCCCGCTCCCTCGTCGTCGAACGCCCGGTCGGGGCGCGCCCCTGCCGTTCCGTCTGCAGCATCGTCGCAGGTCAGCGACGTCTACCGAGCCTAACCGACGATGCCGTCCGACGCCTCGTCGCGGTCCGGCAGGGTCCATCGCACCGACGTCCCGCCGCTCGGCGCGGGCTCCAGCCAGACGCGCCCGCCGTGGTGCTCGACCACGCGCTTGACCAGCGAGAGCCCGATGCCGGTGCCCGAGTAGACGTCCTTGGGGTGCAGCCGCTGGAAGATGACGAAGACGCGCTCGGCGTACTGGGGGTCGATGCCGATCCCGTTGTCGGTGCAGGACAGCTCCCAGCCGGGCTCCGGCCCCGTGACCCGCCGCGCCGACAGGTGCACGCGCGGCGGGCGCTCGGGGTCCCGGAACTTCACGGCGTTCCCCACGACGTTCGCCAGCAGCATCGTCAGCAGCGCCTTCTCCCCGCGCACGACCGGCAGCGGGTCGTGCGTGATCTCCGCACCCGCCTCGAGGATCCGGCCCTCCTGGTCGTGCCGCACCTGCTCGAGCGCCCGCTCGAGGTCGACGTCCTCGGGCTCGCTGCCCGAGCGCCCGACCCGCGAGAAGCTCAGCAGGTCCTGGATGAGCCGCTGCATGCGGCGCGCGCCGTCGACGGCGAAGGCGATGTACTGGTCGGCCCGCTCGTCCAGCTGCTCGCCGTAGCGCTTCTGGAGCAGCTGGGTGAAGCTCGCCACCTTGCGCAGCGGCTCCTGCAGGTCGTGCGAGGCCACGTAGGCGAACTGCTCGAGGTCGCGGTTCGAGCGCTCCAGCTCCTGGTTGGAGCGGGCCAGCTCGCGCGCCTGCTCCGCGAGCTGGGCGTGGGTGCGCTCGGTCTCGGCGTGCGACGCGCGCACCTCCGCCACCTGCTGCACCAGCTCGCGGCGCATGTGCTCGACGTCGGCCGCGAGCGCCGCGACCTCGCCGGTGCCCTCCACCTGGATCTCGTGCTCGTGCTCGCCCGTGCTGGCGGCGCGCACCGAGTCGGCGAGCCGTGCCAGGGGACGGGTCACGCCGCGCTGCAGGGCGCGCCACATGAACAGACCCATGACGACCACGAGCAGCACGAGCACGATCACCACGACCAGCAGGGTGAGGTTCCACGCGTGGGCCGCGTCCATGGCCTCGTCGCCCGCGCCCACCCGCAGCAGCACCAGCGAGCGCTGGATCGCGACGAGCGCGACGGCGAGCGCGAGCAGCAGCACCGCGCCGACGATGAGCAGCAGCCGCAGGACGACGTCGTGCAGCGGGCGTTCGCGCCTCACGGGCGCGCCCACTCGGCCGAATCAGCGAGGGTCGAGGACCGCTCCCCCAGGTACGGCGTGTCGTGCCCGGTCCACCCGACGACGAGCAGCGCCGCGTCGTCGGTGAGCGGGCCGCCGTGCAGCGCGCGCACGTTGCGCAGCACCCGCTCGACCACGCCGACGATGCCGTGCCGCTCGAGGTCCTCGCGCACCAGGTCGTGCAGCCCGGACTGCCCGAGCCGGGGCACCCGCGCCCGCAGCGGGCCCACGCGCGCGGGCCGTTCCCCGTGCAGCTCGGCGAGACCGAGGGCGTCCCGGCCGAGCCCGTCCAGCTCCGGGTCGATCACCGTGCCTGCCGGCCGGCCGCTCGTCGGGTCGGGGCCGGGTGCACCGAGGCGCACCTCCGCCTCCACGAGCCCGTCGGTGTAGAGCATGAGGGCGAACGGCCCGTCGAGGCCGATCCGCCGCGGTTCCCACCCGCCGTCGACGGGGACGCCGAGCGCCCGGCCCCTGCCGGTGGGCGGCAGCAGCTCGCAGCGCAGGTCTCCCACCGGCCCGGTGATGAGCAGCGGCGGCAGGTGGCCCGCCAGGTAGAGGTCGATCCCGGAACGGTCCGGGGCGACCACCACCTGGCACAGCGTGACGAAGACCTCCGGCCGGGCCCGCTCGGTCAGCAGCACGCGCTCCAGGTGCTCGAGGACGTGCTCGGGCGGCGTCCCGGTGAGGACGAGGGTGCGCCAGGCGGTGCGCAGGGTCGCCCCGAGCGCCGCCTCGTCGGGGCCGTGGCCGGCGACGTCGCCCACGACGGACAGCACGGAGCCGTCGGGCCGTTCCACGGTGTCGAAGAAGTCGCCTCCGAGCAGGCCCCCGCCGCCCGGCAGGTAGCCGACCATCACGGAGATGCGCTCGTCGCCCACGAGAGGCTTGGGCAGCAGGGCGCGCTCGAGCCGCGCGGTCTCCTCCGCCCGCACCGCGCTGCGGTACAGCGCGCGCTGCTGGGCCGCGGACCGGCGCCGCTGGAGCGCGTAGCGCAGCGACCGGCCGAGCAGCCCGGAGTCCGTCTCGCCCTTGACGAGGTAGTCGTCGGCCCCCGCGGCCACCGCCTGCAGCCCCTGGTCGCCGCCGGTCAGGCCCGTGAGCACCACGAGCGCGGGGACGTCGTGCACGCGCTCGGCGACCTCGCGCAGCCGCGACACCGCCGTCAGCCCGACGGCGTCCGGCAGCCCGAGGTCGAGCAGGACGCAGTCGACCCCCGGGGTCCCGCCGGGCCGTGAGAGGGCGTCCACCGCCTCCGCCACGGACCGGGCCCGACGCAGCACGACCGTGACCTCGGCGTCCTCGAGCAGCTCCGTGACGAGCAGCGCGTCCCCGTCGTCGTCCTCCACGAGAAGAACGGTGGCGGCCGCGTCCTCGGCGGGTCCGTCGGACCCGGCTCGCAGGACGTCGCCGCTGCTCATGGGCCTGATCCTAGCCCCGGCCCCCCGCTCCGGGCAGGTGCCGGGAGCCCGGCGCGTCGCCGCCCGGCGCCGGACGGTGCCCCCGGGTGCTCCCGGCATCTGCAATGATGGTCCGCCGCCGGGACCGCGCCGTCGTGAGAGCGCGGCCCGAAGGACGCTGGGAGGATGCGTGGCAGGCAGGCAGGACGAGCTGGCACGCGAGCAGGGGGTCGTCGACGGCCTCTACGCCCGACTGGACGAGCTGCGACGCGCGACGCGCGACCGGCTCGCGGAGGTCCGGCGCTCAGGACCGTCGGGGTCGCCGCAGAACCGGAGCGAGCGGGACGCCTTCGCCACCCTCTACGAGGACCGGGTGGCGCAGCTGGACGCCGTCGAGGACCGGCTCGCGTTCGGTCGCCTCGACCTCGACGACGGCGACACCCGGTACGTGGGGCGCCTCGGTCTCGCGGACGCCGAGCACCGGTCTCTGCTCACGGACTGGAGGGCACCCGCCGCGACGCCGTTCTACCGGGCCACGGCCCTCCACCCGGCCGGCGTCCGCCGTCGTCGGCACCTGGTGACGACGGGACGCACGGTCACCGGGCTCGAGGACGAGGTGCTCGACCTCGACGCCCTGGCGGACGGGGCCGAGGGCGCCGACGGCTCCCTCGCCGCGTCGACCCTGTCCGGCGAGGGAGCCCTCCTCGCCTCGCTGGCCGCGCGCCGCACGGGCCGCATGACCGACATCGTCGCGACGATCCAGTCCGAGCAGGACCGGATCATCCGCGCCGACCTCGCCGGCGCGCTCGTCGTGCAGGGGGGACCCGGCACCGGCAAGACCGCCGTCGCCCTGCACCGCGCCGCCTACCTCCTGTACGCGCACCGGCGCGTGCTCGAGCGCAGCGGCGTCCTGCTCGTGGGGCCGAGCCGCGCCTTTCTGCGGTACATCGACCAGGTGCTGCCCTCGCTGGGCGAGACGGGGGTCGTCGCGACCACGGTGGGCGAGCTGCTTCCCGGGATCCGGGCGGACGTGGCGGACACCCCCGCGGCCACCGCGATCAAGGGCCGCCTGCTGTGGCGGGACGTCGTGCGCCGCGCCGTGCGCGCCCGCGAGCGCGTCCCGGAGCGGGACGTCCGCTTCCGTCTCGAGGGGTACGACCTCGTCGTGCGCCGCCGGGACGTGCGCGACGCGATCGGCCGCGCCCGTCGCGCGCACAAGCCCCACAACGAGGCCCGCGCCGCCTTCGTCCGCGACATGCTCGCCCGCCTCGTGGACCAGTACCGCGCCGCGGCCGACACCGAGCTCGCTCCCGAGGACGTCGCGATGGTCACCGAGGACCTGCGCTCCCACCGGGACGTGCGGGTCGCGCTCAACCTGGCCTGGTTCCCGATCAGCCCGGAGAAGCTGCTCGCCGACCTCTTCGCCAAGCCGCACCGGCTGGCGGAGGCCGCCCCCGAGCTGTCCGCGAGCGAGCGAGCGGCGCTGCGTCGCGACCCGGACGCGCCCTGGACCGAGGCCGACGTGCCCCTGCTCGACGAGGCCGCCGAGCTGCTCGGCGAGGACGGCTCGATCGCCCGCGCGGAGGCCCGGGCACGCGCCGCCGAGCGCGCCGCGGAGCTGGAGTACGCCCGGTCCGTGCTCGAGTCCACCGGCGCGGGCGGCGGGCTGGTGGACGCCGAGACGCTGGCCTCCCGGTTCGAGTCCACGGGGCCGCGGCTGACGACGGCGGAGCGCGCCGCGGAGGACCGCACCTGGACGTACGGCCACGTGGTCGTCGACGAGGCGCAGGAGCTGTCGCCCATGGCGTGGCGGATGCTGGTGCGCCGCGTGCCCACGCGCTCGATGACGATCGTCGGCGACGTCGCGCAGACGTCGTCGCCCGCCGGCGCCCGGTCGTGGGCCCGCGCGCTCGACCCGGTGCTCGGCGACTCCTGGCGGCTCGAGGAGCTGACCGTCTCCTACCGCACCCCGGCCGCGGTCGCGGACGCCGCGCAGCGGATGGCCGCCGAGGCCGCGCTCCCCGTCTCGCCGCTCACCGCCGCCCGCCAGGTCGACGACGCGCTGGAGCTCACCCCCGTCACCCCGTCGGGACCGGCGCGCCCGGTGCTGGTGCAGGAGGTCGTGGACCAGGTGGCCTCCCTCGCGGCCAGCTTCGTCGGGGCCGACGGCGCGGGCCGCGTGGCCGTGGTGGCCGCCGCCGACCAGGTCGAGGCGCTCCGGGTCGCCGTCGAGTCCGTCCTGCCGGACGCGCTCGGGGCGGACGAGGGGGCGCGACTGCTCGCCCAGCGACCGGAGGACGCCCAGGTGAGCGTGCTCGACCCGCGCGCGGCCAAGGGGCTGGAGTTCGACGCCGTCGTGCTCGTCGAGCCGGCGGCCGTGACCGAGGGGCCTGGCGGGGCGTCGGACCTGTACGTCGCGATGACCCGCCCCACCCAGCGCCTCGTCGTCGTGCACGAGCGGGCCCTGCCCACCGGCATCGTGGAGCTCGCCGCCGCGTGACACCGGACGTGACGCCGCAACGGTGAGACGCGTTTGTGGGCGCGGGCCCGCACGGCGCACCATGGCCTCGTGCTGCGAGCCCTCCTTCTCGAGAACGTCCACCCCGTCGCTGCCCAGAATCTTCGTGATGCGGGTATCGAGGTCGTCACGCGCCCCGGCGCGCTCGACGAGTCCGAGCTGATCGAGTCCCTCCAGGACTTCCAGATCCTCGGCATCCGGTCCAAGACCACCGTGACCCGCAAGGTCCTCCAGAGCGTCCCCGGCCTGCAGGCCGTCGGCACCTTCTCCATCGGCACCAACCAGATCGACCTCGACGCCGCCGCCGCCCACGGCGTCGCCGTGTTCAACGCGCCGTACTCGAACACGCGCTCCGTCGTCGAGCTCGCGATCTCGGAGATCATCGCCCTGACGCGCCGCCTCACGGTGCGCGACAAGGCGCTGCACGACGGCGTCTGGGACAAGACGGCGGAGGGCTCGCACGAGGTGCGGGGCCGGACGCTGGGCATCATCGGCTACGGGAACATCGGCTCCCAGCTGTCGGTGCTCGCCGAGAACCTCGGCATGCGGGTCGTCTTCTACGACACCGCCGAGAAGCTCGCCCTCGGCAACGCGCACCGCGTCGAGACGATCGAGGAGCTGCTCGCCGAGGCCGACGCGGTGACGATCCACGTGGACGGTCGGCCGGGGAACGCCGGCCTCTTCGGGGCGGACCTGTTCGCCGGCATGAAGCCCGGTGCGGTCTTCCTCAACCTGTCGCGCGGCTTCGTCGTGGACGTCGAGGCGCTGCGGGAGCACATCCTCTCCGGCCACCTCGGCGGCGCGGCCGTCGACGTCTTCCCGACCGAGCCGAAGAAGCGCGGCGACGGCTTCACGTCGCCGCTGCGCGGGCTGCCGAACGTCATCCTCACCCCGCACGTCGGAGGCTCGACGGAGGAGGCCCAGGAGGCGATCGGCGAGTTCGTGTCCAAGAAGCTGCGGGACTTCATGTCGACCGGGTCCACGACCCTGTCGGTGAACCTCCCGAACCTCCAGCTCGCGCACACGGGAGTCGGCCGCATCATGCTGCTGCACCGCAACGTGCCCGGTGTCCTCGCCCGCGTGAACCAGGTCTTCGCCGACCACGGCGCCAACATCGAGGCGCAGATGCTCGCCACCCGCGGTGAGATCGGCTACGTGGTGACCGACATCTCGGACGTCACGCAGCGTGGCGCGTCGGCCAAGCTGCAGGCCATGGACTCGACCATCCGCCTGCGCATCCGCGACGCGTTCGAGCGGCCCGAGTTCCCGCCCGGTCCCGCGGCAGGCTGACGCGGCACGGCGACCGCGCCGACGAAGCGGGGAAGGGGGGGACAAAGGGGAGAGGGGGGGACTCCCGCCTCTTT
>NZ_JBHVSQ010000005.1:84455-127482 GCF_042885055.1 Isoptericola sp. NPDC058082
GGGGGGGGGGGGGGGGAGGAGGGGGTTCCCGCGGGGCCAGGGGGAGGGCGGAAGAGAAACGAAGACAGAAAAGAAAAGGAGGAAGGGGGGCCCCGGGGGATCCGGGGCCGCCCTTCGCGCTTCGTCCGTCTGCTCGGCTCGTCCGTCTGCTCAGCCCGACTTGCGGCGGAACATCTTCTGCACCGGCCCGGAGGTCTCCGAACCGTGCACCTGGCCGGTGTTGCCGTCCTTGCCGGCGGTGGGGTGGCTGGCGGCGTTCTTCTTCTCCAGCGCCTCCCGGAAGCGCGCCTTCGTGTCCTCGGTGGGCTTCGCCCTCGAGTCGTCCGTCATCACGGTCACCTCGTCGTCGGTCGGGGTGGGTGTGCTCGCGCGGCGGGCCGCGTGGCACCTGGTGCCGTCCAGCATGCCCCGGCGGCCTACCGGACGCCAGGGCATTTCACGCGGACCGGACGCGCCTCCGGCTCAGTCCGTCGCGGCGCGCCCCGCCGCCGCGTGCTCGCCGTCGGCCGCCGACCCGCGCGCCTCGTGCTCCGCCCGCAGCGACGTGATCGCGGTCTCGAAGTCCTCCAGGGACTCGAAGGACTGATACACGCTGGCGAAGCGCAGGTAGGCGACCTCGTCCAGCTCGCGCAGCGGCCCGAGGATCGCGAGACCGACCTCGTTCGCCTCGATCTCCGGCCGACCGGAGGCCCGCAGGGTCTCCTCGACCTTCTGCGCGAGGACGGCGAGGTCGTCGGAGCTCACCGGCCGGCCCTGGCACGCCTTGCGCACGCCCGCCACCACCTTGTCCCGGCTGAACGGCTCGGTCACCCCGGAGCGCTTGGCCACCGACAGGCTGGCCGTCTCGATCGTGGTGAACCGACGCTGGCACGCGGGGCACTGGCGCCGGCGACGGATGGACGCGCCGTCGTCGGAGGTGCGCGAGTCGACGACTCGTGAGTCCGCATGGCGGCAGAACGGGCAGTGCATCGCTGGTCTCCTGCGCTCGGCTCCGGACCGGCGCCCGGCTGCCCGTCAAGGTAAGCGGCGGGCGACCGTCCGCGCAAGCAGGATCCCTGGGAGCGGCGATGCCGTCAGTCCAGCGGGAGCAGGACCACCTGCCCGGTCTGGAGCTCCGCCGAGGTCAGCCCGTTGAGGTCGCGGAGCTCGGCGACGACGTCGCGCAGGTCGTCCCCCGTGTCCCGCACCTGCTGCGCGTACTGCCACAGGGTGTCGCCGGGCGCCACCGTCTGGAGCCGCACCTCGACGCCTGCGCCCGGCGCCTCCGCCACGGCCCGCTGGCCGACCAGGCCCGCGCCCACGAGGACGAGGAGCACCAGTGCCGCGACCACCACCCGTCCCCTGCGGGTCAGCCGGAGCCCTCCGAGCCCGAGGAACCCGTGAGCGTCGCTGGTGCTGCGCACGTTCTGCATCGTCCTGCCTCCGGTCCACGTGGTGCCGCGATGGGCGGCCGCTCCGTCGAGCATCCGTCGTCGAACACCCGTTCGTCGAACACCTGTACGTCGAACTGCTGTACTAGGTGTACCACGTCGGGGCGACACGGTCGAGACCTGATCGAACAGATGTTTGATGTCGGGCCGGAACTGGCTTAGAGTGGCCGACAGCGCGATGGAAGGTTTGTCGGATTTCATCGGCCCGCCCACGGGCCGCGCCCTGCAGGACGGAGAACGCGATGACCAGCGGACGGGACCAGGCCCCGGCGTCCACGACGACGGCGACGTCATGGGCAGCCCAGGACGAGACCCCCGGGGAGGCGGCCGCGTCGACGGTCCCGGCCGGCACCACCACGACCGTGCTGGCGTCGGTGAGCGAGCTCTCGCCCTCGTCCGACCGCCTCACGCCCCGCCAGCGTCGCGTGCTCGAGACCATCCGCAGCTCCGTCGAGGCGCGCGGCTACCCCCCGACCATGCGCGAGATCGGCGAGGCCGTCGGGCTGGCGAGCCCCTCCTCGGTCAAGCACCAGCTCACCACGCTCGAGCGCAAGGGCTACCTGCGCCGTGACCCCAACCGGCCGCGCGCGATCGAGGTCGTCGACCTCGAGTCGCCCGCGACCGGCGGTGCCGTCCCCGACGCCGACGCGGCGCCCGGGTTCGTGGCGGGGTCGCTCGCCGCCTCCGACGCGCAGCCGGCCCAGGCACCGTCGTACGTCCCGCTGGTCGGCCGGATCGCCGCCGGCGGTCCCATCCTCGCGGAGCAGGTCGTCGAGGACGTCTTCCCGCTCCCCCGGCAGGTCGTCGGCGACGGGGACCTGTTCCTGCTCAAGGTCGCGGGCGACTCGATGGTCGACGCCGCGATCTGCGACGGCGACTGGGTGGTCGTGCGGAGCCAGCCCGTCGCCGAGAACGGCGAGGTCGTCGCCGCGATGATCGACGGCGAGGCGACGGTCAAGACCTTCAAGCAGGCCGGCGGGCACACCTGGCTGCTGCCGCAGAACGCCGCCTACTCGCCCATCCCGGGAGACGAGGCGCAGGTGCTCGGTCGGGTCGTGGCGGTGCTGCGCAGCCTCTGAACGGCGCTCCGCCCCGGCCCCGCCCGGCGCCCCGCGTCCGGTCCGGTCAGAAGCCCAGCCGGCGCTGCACGGCCCGCATGCTCTCGGCCGACGCACGCAGCCCGGCGACCTCCTCGTCCGACAGCGGGGTGTCGATGGTCTCCCCCACGCCGCGCCGGTCGACGAGGGACGGCACCGACAGGCAGACGTCGCTGATGCCGTAGAAGTCGTCGAGGCGGGAGGACACGTTCATCACGCGGTGCTCGTCGTTGAGCACCGCCTCGATGATCCGGGTCGCTGCCAGGCCGACCGCGTAGTTGGTCGCCCCCTTGCCGGCGATGACGCGGTAGGCCGACTCGACGACGTCGGTCGCGATGCGCTGCCGGGCCGGCGCGTCGAGCGGCGGGCGACCCCGGAAGGGCCGCCAGTCCAGGAGGGGCACGCCGGCGATCGTGGCCGAGCTCCACAGCACGATCTCCGAGTCGCCGTGCTCGCCCGCGATGTTCGCGTGCACGTTCCCGACCGCGACCCCGCAGTGGCGGGCCAGCGCGTCGCGCAGCCGGGACGAGTCGAGGACGGTCCCGCTGCCGAACACCCGGCCCCGGGGCAGGCCGCTGATCTCCTGCGCCGCGTAGGTGACGACGTCGACCGGGTTGGTGACCATGAGGAACACCGCGTCCGGGGCCACCTCGAGCAGGCCCGGCAGGATGGAGCGCGTGAGGCCTACCGTCGCCTCGGCCAGGTCGAGGCGGCTCTGGCCGGGCTTCTGCTTGGCCCCCGCCGTCACCGCGACGATGTCGGCGCCGCGGCACACCTCCACGTCGTCCGAGCCGTCGATCTCGGCCTGAGGGATGAACATCCCCCCGTGCCGCAGGTCGAGGACCTCGGCCTCCACCTTCGCGCGGTTGACGTCCAGGAGGGCGACGGACCGGGCCGCGCCCCGGGCCAGCGCCGCGTACGCGAGGGTGGAACCCACCGCGCCCGCTCCGACGATCGCGAGCTTGGTCGTCCTGCGTGTCTCGTCCACGGCCCCACGCTAGGTGTCGAGGCGCCGGAGCGCAGCGCGGACGAGCTCGCCGTCCGTGGTCGGCCAGAAGTCCGGCATGGATCGGGTGAGGAACGACCCGTAGCGTGCGGTCGCGAGCCGGGGGTCGAGAACGGCCACGACCCCTCGGTCGTCGCCCGTGCGCACGAGCCGGCCGGCGCCCTGCGCCAGCAGCAGCGCGGCGTGCGTGGCCGAGACCTGCATGAACCCGTTGCCGCCCGCCTGCTCCACGGACCGCGCCCGCGCCGCCTTCACCGGGTCGTCCGGGCGCGGGAACGGGATCCGGTCCACCAGCACCAGCTGACAGCTCGGCCCCGGGACGTCGACGCCTTGCCACAACGAGAGGGTGCCGAACAGGCAGGTCGCCGGGTCGTCGGCGAACGCCTTCACGAGGGTCGGGAGCTGGTCGTCGCCCTGGCACAGCACGGGGACGTCCAGCCGCTCGCGCATCGCCTCGGCCGCGGCCTGCGCCGCCCGGCGGGACGAGAACAGCCCGAGGGTCCGTCCTCCGGCGGCCTCGATCAGCCCGGCGATCTCGTCGAGCTGGGCGTCGGTCGTCGGCTCCCGGCCAGGCGCGGGCAGGTGCCGCGCGACGTAGAGGATCCCCTGGCGCGGGTAGTCGAACGGGCTGCCGACGTCGAGACCCGTCCAGTCGGCCGTCTCGTCCGTCCCGCCCGAGCCGGCGAGGCCCAGCGACCGCGCCACCGGGTCGAACGTGCCGCCGAGGGTGAGCGTCGCCGAGGTGAAGACTCCCGTGGCCTCGCCCAGCAGGTGCGTGCGGATCAGCCCCGCCACCGCCAGCGGCGCCGCGTGCAGGCGCGTGACGCCGTCGCCCGCCCAGGGCGCGTTCTCCGGCGGGCGCGAGCACCACAGCACGTCCGCCGTCGTGTCCTCGGCCGCCATCCGTTCCGCGACCTCGAAGAGCTGCAGGACGGCGGACTGCGCCATCTTCGTGCCGGCGTCGGGCGCCTCCTGCCCCTTGCCCGGGCCCTGGGGCTTGAGCCGGGTGAGGAGCTCGCGCGCGGCGTCGCGCACCGCGCCGACCGCGGCGCGCAGGTCGTCGGGGAGGCCGAGCGGGAACCGCTCCGCGGGGGCCGTGGCGAGCAGGCTGCCCAGTCGCTGCGAGGCGGCGTCGAGCGCCTCGGTCTCGGTGCCGCCGTGCCGCCGCGCGAGGCGCGCGGCGTGCTCCACGACCGTCAGCGACAGGTCGACGGTCGCCGCGGCCGTCACGCGCTCGGCGAGCTCGTGCGCCTCGTCGACCACGACGGCGTCGTGCTCGGGCAGCACGCCCGGGTTCCCCGAGACGGCGATCCCCAGCATCGCGTGGTTGGTGACGACGACGTCGGCCTCCCGGGCCGCCGCGCGGGCCCGCTCGGGGAAGCACTCCGCGAGGAGCGGGCACCGCTGCCCCAGGCACTCCAGGGCCGTGACGGACACCTGGCGCCAGGCCCTGTCGGGAACACCGGGCACGAGATCGTCCCGGTCGCCCGTGTCGGTGTCGTCGGCCCACGCGTGCAGCCGGCGCACGTGGTCGGCGAGCGTGGCGGCGTCGTCCCGACGCCCGCCCTGGCGAGATCCTCCGGGCGGCCTCGAGGGCGCCGGGTGCTGCTCGGCGCCTGCTCCCTCGCCGGGTCCGGGGTCGGCCGGGAGGTCGAAGAGCGTCGCGCCCTCGACCGGGTAGCCGCCGGTCACCTTGTGCTTGCACAGGTAGTTGTGCCAGCCCTTGAGCAGGGCGACCTTGGGAGGGCGGGGCAGCTTGGGCCCCACGGTCTCGGCGACCAGCGGCAGGTCGCGCGTGACCACCTGTCGTTGCAGGGCGAGGGTGGCGGTGGAGACGATGACCCGCCTGCCGTCGACGACCGCGTGCCGCACGGCCGGGACGAGGTAGGCGAGCGACTTGCCCGTGCCCGTGCCGGCCTGCACCAGGAGGTGCCGGCCGTCGTCGACGGCCTCCGCCACCGCCTCGGCCATGCGGCGCTGGCCCTCGCGCCGTCCGCCGCCGAGGGCCCCCACCGCGAGGTCGAGGAGCTGCGGGGCGTCGGGGGCGTCGGCGGAGGTCACCCGTCGATCCTAGGGTGACCCGCCGACCGTTCCGGGCCGGCGCACCCCGCCGGGCCCGCGGGCCTCGCCGGCGGCGGGCGCACGGCCCGCCGCGGGCCGTCAGCCCGCGACGGCGGCGTCCTTGAGCTCGGCCGCGAGCGCCTCGTCCACGCGACCGCGCAGACGCGTGCCCTCGGCCAGGTGCTCCTCGGCGACCGTGCCGCCCGCCTCGTGCACGCGGTGCACGAGGTCGCCGCGCGAGTACGGGACGACCAGGTCGATCTCGACGTGCGGCTGGGGCAGCTCGGCCGCGATCAGCTCGCGCAGCTCGGCCATGCCCTCGCCGGAGTGCGCGGACACCACGACGCTGCGCCGCTCCCGACGCTGCACCCGGCCGACCACCGCCGGGTCGGCGACGTCGGCCTTGTTGAGCACGACGACCTCGGGCACGTCCGCGATCCCGGGGATCTCGGCGAGCACCTCGCGCACCGCGGCGATCTGGCCCTCGGGGTCCGGGTGGGAGGCGTCGACCACGTGCAGCAGCAGCGCGGCGTCGCCCACCTCCTCGAGCGTGGACCGGAACGCCTCGACGAGCTGGTGCGGCAGGTGCCGCACGAACCCGACGGTGTCCGTGAACGTGTACGGCCGGCCGTCCTCGGTGCGGGCCCGGCGCACGGTCGGGTCCAGCGTCGCGAACAGGGCGTTCTCCACGAGGACGCCCGCGTCGGTGAGCGCGTTGAGCAGCGACGACTTGCCGGCGTTGGTGTAGCCGGCGATCGCCACGTTCGGCACGCCGTGCCGCTTGCGGTCGAGGCGCTTGGTCTCGCGCCCGGGCGCCATGGCGGCGATCTCGCGGCGCAGCTTGGCCATCCGGTTGCGGATGCGCCGGCGGTCCAGCTCGATCTTCGTCTCACCGGGGCCACGGGAGCCCATGCCGGCGCCCTGGCCGCCCACCTGGCCGCCGGCCTGGCGGGACATCGAGTCGCCCCAGCCGCGCAGGCGCGGCAGGAGGTACTCGAGCTGCGCGAGCTCGACCTGGGCCTTGCCCTCCCGCGACTTCGCGTGCTGGGCGAAGATGTCGAGGATCAGCGCGGTGCGGTCGACGACCTTGACCTTGACGATGTCCTCCAGCGCGCGGCGCTGGGAGGGGGCCAGCTCGGTGTCGGCGACGACGGTGTCGGCGCCGACGGACGCGACGACGTCGGCGAGCTCGGCCGCCTTGCCGGACCCGAGGTACGTGCCCGGGTCCGGCTTCTGACGACGCTGCAGCAGCCCGTCGAGGACCTGCGAGCCGGCGGTCTCGGCGAGCGCGGCGAGCTCGCGCAGGGAGACCTCCGCGTCGCGGGCGGCGGCCTCGCCGCCGGAGTACAGGCCGACGAGCACCACGCGCTCCAGGCGCAGCTGCCGGTACTCGACCTCGGTGACGTCCTCGAGCTCCGTGGAGAGACCGGCGACGCGGCGCAGCGAGATGCGCTCCTCGAGGTCGAGCTGGGCGCCGTCGTGGGCGGTGTGCACCGTGGCGCCCTCGGACCGCGCCGTCCCGGCCCGTGCGAGCACCCGGGCGACGACGTCCTGCGCGATCGCCTGGGCGTCGCGCTCGGCCTCGCGACGCGCGTCCGCCGAGGTCTCGGCGTCGGGTGCCCCGGCGGTCTCGTCGGTCTGCGGGGTGTCGGGGTTGGTCGGGGTGTCGGTCAAGGTGTGCCTCTCGGGTCGGGGTCGGCGGTCCGGCCGCCGTAGGGATACAACAAGGGTCCCACGCGAGACAGTCCCGGCGGAGGGTTTTTCACCGGGCGGCGGTGCCGCCGGGGTGCCGGACGGCACGGCGCGGCGGTGCCGCCGCGGGTCGGGGTTTCTCCGGGTCGGGCGGCGGCGACCTAGGATCGCCGGGTGAGCGACGAGCCCGACCACTACTTCACCGCGCAGCCGGCCTCGGCCGCCGAGCGCCGTCGCGCCGTCGTCGAGCTCGCCGGGCAGGAGCTCGAGGTGGACGTCGCGTCCGGGGTCTTCTCCCCCGGCGGCGTCGACAAGGGGACGCGGGTGCTGCTGCGCGAGGCACCGGCCCCGCCCGCCGCCGGCGACCTGCTCGACCTCGGCTGCGGCTGGGGGCCGATCGCCCTCTCCCTGGCCCTCGCCTCCCCGGGCGCCACCGTGTGGGCCGTGGACGTCAACGAGCGGGCGCTCGACCTGCTCCGCTCGACGGCGGCGCGCCTCGGCCTGGAGAACGTGCGGGCCGTGCGCGCCGAGGACGTGCCGGACGACGTGCGGTTCGCCGCGATCTGGTCGAACCCGCCGATCCGGGTCGGCAAGGCCGTGCTGCACGACCTGCTGCGCGCCTGGCTCCCCCGGCTCGCCCCGGACGGCGAGGCGTGGCTCGTGGTGCAGAAGAACCTGGGGTCCGACTCGCTGGCCCGCTGGATCGAGGCCGAGCTGGGCCGCGGCGTCGAGCGTGCGGCGTCGTCCAAGGGCTTCCGCGTGCTCCGCGTCGACTGACGCCGACCGGGGCGGCGGCCCTCGCTCAGAGCTCCGCGAGCTCCGTCTCGCCGCTGAACACCAGCTCCGCGGGGCCGGCGAGCTCGACGTGGCCACCGTCGAGCAGCCGGACGCGCACGAGCCCGCCGGGCACCTCGACCTCCCAGACGTCGGGCACGGGGCCGTCGGCACCCGCCGCGGCCCAGGTGCGCACCGCGAGCGCCGCGGCGCAGGCCCCCGTACCGCAGGACTGCGTCTCGCCCACGCCGCGCTCGTGCACGCGCATCCGCACGTGCCCGACGGCCCGTCCGTCGGGGTCCACCGTCTCGGCGAGCGGCACGACCAGCTCGACGTTCGTGCCCTCCGGGGGCACCGGGTCGACCTCGGGCGCCCGCGTCAGGTCGGCCTCGGCGAGCTCGGAGGCCCGCGCGAGGGCGACGACGGTGTGCGGGTTGCCCAGGTCGACGCTCAGGGCCGGGCGCGGGGTGTCCCAGCCCCGCACCAGCACGGCGGCGTCCGCGCCGCGCGACGCCGCGGCGTCCCCGCCGGGCAGCGCCCAGGGGCCCATGTCCACGGCGTACCAGCCGCCGGGCTCCTTGCGGACCCGGCGCACGCCGGCCCGGGTGCCGAGCGCGAGCTCCTGACCGTCGTCGAGGTCCGCGAGGCCGAGCTGCTCGGCGAAGGCCGTGAAGACGCGCACGCCGTTGCCGCACATCTGGGCGACCGAGCCGTCCGCGTTGCGGTAGTCCATGAACCAGATCGCCGCGGGCTCCTCGGCGAGCACCCGGTCGGCGACCGCCTCGCCGGCGCGCGCGACGGCCGCGGTGGGCGCGAGGCGGATGACACCGTCGCCGCCGATCCCGGCGCGGCGGTCGGCCAGCCGCCGCACCTGGTCCGGGGTGAGCTCGAGGTCCCCCCGGGTGTCGGCCAGCAGCACGAAGTCGTTCTGGGTGCCGTGACCCTTGGTGAAGCGCAGCGTCATGAGCCCAGACTACGGCGCACGGGCACCGTCCCCGCCGCGGGCAGCCGCCCGGCGTCGGCGGCGCGCACCACCGCGAGCGCCTCGTCGAGCAGGTCGGGCGACCCCGCGTCGAGCCAGCGCACGCGCGGGTCCCGGCCGAACCAGCCCATCTGCTTGCGCGCCAGACGGCGGGTGTTCGCGACGATCGCCTCGCGCGCGCCGTCGAGGGTGAGCTCCCCGCGCCAGCACGCGAGCAGCTCGGCGTAGCCGACGGCGCGGGCCGCCGTGGTGCCCAGGCCCGCCCCCGTCCCGCCCTGCTCGGGCGAGGCGAGCGACCGCACCTCCTCGACGAGCCCCTCGTCCCACATGCGCTCCACCCGACCCGCGACACGGGCGTCGAGCACCTCGCGGTCGCAGTCCAGCCCGATCTGCACGGCCGGGCGGACGTGCTCCTGGCGCGGCAGGTTGGCGGTGTACGGGCGCCCGGTGAGCTCGATGACCTCGAGCGCGCGCACGATCCGGCGGGTGTTGTGCGGGCCGATCGACGTCGCCGCGTCGGGGTCGAGACGGGCGAGCTCGTCGTGCAGCGCCCGGCGGCCCTCGCGCTCGGCGCGGCCCTCGAGGCGGGCCCGCACGTGCGGGTCGGTGCCGGGGAAGTCCATGTGGTCGAGCAGCGCGCGCACGTAGAGGCCGGAGCCGCCCACGACGACCGCCCGCGCCCCGCGACCGGAGATCGCGTCCAGGTCGGCGCGCGCGGCCTCCTGGTAGCGCGCCACCGACGCGTCCTCGAGCGGGTCCAGGACGTCGAGCTGGTGGTGCACGATGCCGCGCCGTTCGTCGACCGGCACCTTCGCCGTCCCGACGTCCATGCCGCGGTAGAGCTGGAACGCGTCGGCGCCCACGATCTCGGCGGCGGCCGACCCGCGCAGGACGTCACCGGCGCCGCCCGGGGACAGCGCCTGCGCCAGGTCGAGCGCCAGGTCCGACTTGCCCGTCGCCGTGGGGCCGACGACGGCGACGACCACGCCCGTGCCGGACAGGCTCCCGGACGGGCTCGTGATGGGGGGCGGTGCGGTCACGCCCACGACCCTAGCCCGCCGTCGGCGCGCTGTCGGACCGCCTGGTTAGGGTGTCCTTCGCCACCCAACGATGCCCGGCGCGACCACGCGTGCGCCCGGGATCCCGCACAGGACGAGGACCCATGGCCTTCTTCACCAAGCCCACCGTCGCGGCGCCCGCTGCACCCGCCCCGCTCACCCGGGAGCGGCTCGAGTCGCTGATGACCCGCCGCGAGTGGTACTTCGGGATCGACGACGACGGCGACCTCGGCGGCGTCTGGGACGAGAACACGTTCTACTTCCTGCTGGTCGGGGAGCCGAACGGGATCCTGCAGATCCGCGGCCGGTGGAGCCGCACGCTCCCGGTCGCCGAGCTGGAGCCGCTCACGGCGCTCCTCAACGAGTGGAACGTCGGGCGCATCTGGCCGAAGGTCTTCGCCCGGCCGGAGGACGACGGGTCGGCCGTCGTGGTCTACGCCGAGGTGGCGACCGACCTGCGCAGCGGCGCGAACGACGAGCAGCTCGAGCGGATCGTCGACTGCGGCCTCGCGACGGGCCTGTCCTTCTTCGAGATGCTGGACGAGCGCTTCCCCGCGGCCGAGGGCACGCAGGGGGCGGCACAGGAAGCAGCACGGCCCACGGCGGGCGACGCCCGGTGACCAGCGGCACCGACGCCTTCCAGGTCGACCTGCGCGGCCTGGTCGAGCTGCTCAGCCGGCACCTGTACTCGAGCCCCCGCGTCTACCTGCGCGAGCTGCTGCAGAACGGCGTGGACGCGATCACCGCACGCCGCGCCCTGGACGCCGACGCGCCCGCGCGCGTGCTGCTGCGCCCGCTCGACGACGGCGGGCTCGAGGTGCACGACACGGGCGTCGGCCTCACCGCCGACGAGGCCCGCGACCTGCTCGCCACCATCGGCCGCAGCTCGAAGCGCGAGGACGGCCCGTCGGCGGACGACCTCGGCACCGGGTTCGTCGGGGGGCGCGAGGAGTTCCTCGGCCAGTTCGGGATCGGCCTGCTGTCGGCGTTCATGGTCGCCGACGAGATCGACCTCGTGTCGCGCTCGGCGCGCGACCCGCAGGCCGCGCCGGTGCGGTGGCGCGGGTACGCCGACGGCCGCTACGAGCTCACGGAGCTCGACCCGACCGACCCGACCGCGCCCCCCGTGCCCCCCGCGCCCGGGAGCGTCGTGCGGCTGCGCCCGCTGCGCGACGCCGAGCACTGGCTCGAGCCCGACACCGTGGCGGCCCTCGCCGCCGACTTCGGCGGGCTGCTCCCCGTGGACGTGTCGGTCGAGGTGCGCCTGGAGGACGGCGGCACGGTGCGGCGGCGCCTCAGCGGCGACGAGCTGCCCTGGCGCGCCCACCACGCGGACGACGCCGAGCGCGCGCGGGCGCTGGCCGCGTACTGCGAGCGCACCCTCGGCTTCACGCCGCTGGCCCACATCGACCTCGACCTGCCCGTCGCCGGTCTCACCGGGGTCGCGTTCGTGCTCCCCGCCGCCGTGGCACCCACGACGGCCGCGCACCACCGGGTGTCGCTCAAGCGCATGCTGCTCGGCACGGGCGTCGAGAGCCTCCTGCCCGAGTGGGCGTTCTTCGTGCGCTGCGTCGTCGACGCGTCCGCCCTGCGGCCGACGGCCTCGCGCGAGGGGCTGTTCGAGGACGACGTCCTCTTCGCCACCCGCGAGGCGCTGGGCGAGCAGGTCCGCGCCTGGACGCTCGACACCCTCGCGGAGCCGTCGCCGCTGGCACGGTCCTTCCTGTCCACGCACCACCTCGCCGTGCGCGCCCTGGCCGTGCAGGACGACGCCATGCTCGACCTGGCCGCCCGCGTGCTGCCGTTCGAGACCACCGTCGGCACGCACACCCTCGCCGACCTGGCCGAGCCCGCCGACGGGGAGGCCCCCGCGCGGGTGCTGTGGACCACCAGCGTCGAGGAGTACCGCCGGGTGGCCGCGGTCGCCGCGGCCCAGGGCCTGCCGGTGCTCAACGCGGGGTACGTCTACGACGCCGACCTCCTCGCCCGCGTCGCCCGGCGGCGGCCGCAGTGGCACCTCTCCCCCGTGGTGCCGGGCGACCTCGAGGCCGTGCTGGGCGAGGTGGAGCCGTTGCGCGAGCTCGAGGTGACCGACGCGCTCGCCGCCCTGGGCGACGACCTCGCCGACCAGGACTGCGACGTCCAGCTGCGCGTCTTCTCCCCGACCGAGGTCCCGGCCATGCTGCTGACGGACCGGGACGGCGAGCACGCCCGCCAGGCCCGCGAGGCCGCCGCCCCTGTCGACGACGACACGGACGTGTGGGGCGCCGTGCTCGCCGGTCTCACCGGCCCGGCCCGCGCCCGCCGACTGGTGCTCAACGACGCCAACCCGACCGTCCGCGCGCTGCTCGCGGCCGGTGACGCCCCGGTCCGCGCCGCGGGCGCCCGCTCGCTCTACGTCACCGCGCTGCTCGCGTCGGGCCGGCCCCTGGCGGGCGCCGAGGCCGGCCTGCTCGACGACGCCCTGCGCACCCTCCTGGAGCGCGCCCTGCCCGACGCCCGCACGACCGGGGCCCGCACGACCGAGCCCCGCACGACCGAGCCCCGCACGACCGACACCGAGGACGACGCCCGATGACCCGCACCCTGGACGAGGCGAACCGCGCCGTCTCGACGATCATGAGCATGCCGTACGGCGTCGCGCGCAGCGCCGCCGCGGAGCAGGAGGCCGCCCGCATCACCGCGGAGGGCCCGGACGAGGCGCGCGCCTACGCCCTGTTCGCGCTGGTGGACTCCTACACCTCGACGCCCGAGGCGGAGAAGGCGTTCCTTCCGTTCACGCAGCTGCTGCGCTGGTGGGACTCCCACCCCGAGCTGTTCGACGGCAGCGACACCCACTCCCTGTTCTGGTCGTTCAAGTGGATGGTGGGCCTCCTCGCGCGCTTCCCGTCCGTCCCGACCGCGCAGCTCGACGCGACGCTCGACGACATGGAGCGCCGGTACGCCCTCGCCGGGAACGGGACCAGCGCGGTCGCCGGCGAACGGTTCGCCTGGCTCCGTGCCCAGGGTGCCCCCGGCACCGAGGAGGCGTACCGCACCTGGATCACGACGCCCCGCGACTCCTTCTCGGACTGCGCCGCCTGCCTGCCCGCCGGCCAGGCGGAGTACCTCGCCGAGACCGGTCGCGTGCGCGAGGCTGCCGACGTCGTGAGCGCCGCCGTCGCGTCCGGCGCCACCTGCGGCGACGAGCCCGCGGGGATGGAGTCCCTGCTGGAGCTGCTCCTGCTGGACCTGGGCGACGCCTCGGGCGCCGCCGCCGTGCACCGCAGCGCGACGAGCCATCTCGACGCCGCCGTCTCGAAGGAGGTCGCCGCCTCCCGCCACGTGGAGTTCCTCGCGCGGACCGGGCACCCCGAGCGCGCCCTGCGCCTGCTGCACACCTACCCCGAGCACCTCACGGTGTCCGACTCGCCGGGCGAGCGGCTCGCCGTGCTCACCCATGTCGCGGTCGCCACCGGGGTGCTGCGCGAGACGCACGCCGACACGCCCGTCGACCTCGCCGCGGTCCCGGCGCGCACGGTCGCCGAGCTCGACACGTGGGCCCGCGCCGAGATCGCGCCGATCGCACGCGCCTTCGACGCCCGGCACGGCACGGACCGGCACGCCCGCCTGCTCGACGCCGCGTGGGCGCGCCAGGCCCGGCGCCTGCCCGTCGAGCTCGGGGTGCTCGCGGCCGCCGAGCGCGCGGCCGCCGTCCCGGGCGCGACGCCCGACACGATCCCTGACACGATCCCTGACACGATGCCCGACGCGCTCGCGACGTCCCTCGCAGGGGCCGACGCCGCCTCTCCCGCCGGGGTCGACCTCGCCGGCGTGACGGGCCCTCGCCTCGACGCCGACCCCGTCGGCGCCGCCCTCGCGCGTGCCGAAAGCGAGCCGGATCCTGTCGAGGCGTCCGCGGCCTACCTCACCGCCGCCCGCCTGGCGGAGGAGGCCGGACGGCTCGAGGACGCGGGCTTCGCCCTGGCGGAGGCCGCGCAGGTCGCCGCCACGCTCGGCGACGACGAGGGCGCGGTGCCCGCGTTCGCGCGGGCCGTCGGCCTGCTCCGGGCCGCGGGGACCGACCCGGCCCACGTCGGCCCCGTGGTCCGGGCCGCCGCCACGGCCCAGGCGCGCGCCGGCGACGTCGACGCCGCCCTCGCCGCCGTCGAACGGGTGCACGACGACGTCGCGCGCGCCACGGGCGGGGTCCCCGATGCCCCGACGCCCGCGATGTCGGAGGAGCTCGCCGCCCGCCGCGCGGCCTTCGTCGCGGCCGAGGAGCGACAGCTGCGCGACGTGCACGCCCGCCTCCTCGCGACCGCCGGGCGGCACGCCGAGGCGGCGCGCCAGGCGGAGTCGGTGGCCGAGGAGTTCGGCCGCGCAGGCCTGCCCTTCGACGCCGCCCACGCGTTCTGGCTCGCGGGCAGCGCGCTGCGGGCCGCGGGCGACGCCACCGCCGCGGTGGACCCGCTGCGCGCGGCCCTGGAGGGCCTCGCGGCGACGGGCGCGCGAGCCGACCTGGCCTCCGTCGCGGACGAGCTCGTCGGGACGCTCCGGGGTCTGGGTCGCGCCGAGGAGGCCGACGCGGTCGCCGCGTCGCTCGTGCCCTGACGCGCAGGTCAGCCCGCGCTGCCCTCGGCGACCCCGTAGGACGCCGGCAGGTGCTCGTGCCCGCCGGGGACGGTCGTCACGCGCCACGACCACCGCCCCGGCGCGGCGGCGACGTCCAGCAGGGCCGCGACCGCCGGGGCGAGGAGCACGGGGCCGCCCGACACCGGGCCAGGTGCCGGGTCGGGTGCCGGGTCGGGTGCCGGGTCGGGCACCGCCGCGGCGCCCGGGGTCCCGGGCGCCGCACCCCCCGCGACGACGACCGCGGGGGCGCGGCGCAGCGCGGTGACGGCCTCGGCCGGCGCCTCGGCGGCGTCGGACACCTCGAGCACCACGACGTCCGGCGGCCCGTCGTGCCCCGCCCGTCGCGCCGCCGCGCGCAGCGCGAGCAGCGCCACCGATGCCGGGACGTGCGCGGGCGGGACGGGGGCCGGGTCCGCTCCGGCCCACGCGGCGACGTCGGGCACCCAGCGGTCGGCGATGCCCGCCCCCGCGAGGGAGGGCCGCCGCCGGCCGAACCCGCCGCTCGCTCCCCGAGGGACGGGGGCCAGCACCACGAGAGGTGCGTCACCGTCCCCGCCCGGCGGTGTCAGGGCGACGGACGCGGCCACCAGTCGGTCGAGGGCGCCCGCCACCACGACACGGACGTCGCCGAGGAGGTCGGCGCCGCCGCCGGCACCGGGCACGAGCAGGGACGTTCCGGGCAGGACGACGGCACGGGCTGGCACGCGCCCAACCTACCCTCGGCCCCTCCCGCCGCCCCGGCAGCCGTCGCGGGCCGGCGCCCCTACGCCGTCCGGCCCTCGGTGCACGAGCCCCGCCTCGGGTCCCGGCGTGTAGCGTGGACGGGTGAGGTTCTTCGGTTCACGCCGGGCAAGCAGGATCCGGCCGACCTCCGTCGGCCGGGAGGACGAGCTCGTGGGCGACCTCCGGGACGACGAGCTCCACGACCGGATCGAGGGTCTGCTCGCCGACCACGTCGGCGCGGACGACGCGCTGGCCCCGTTGTCGCGCGACCGCGTGACGGACTGGCTGGAACGGTCCGGGTTCTCCTACTTCGTCGACTCCGACGGTGACGTCGGCGGGCTCTGGCACGGCTGGCTCTTCTACTTCCTCGTGCTCGGCGAGCGGTCGGAGGTGCTCCAGGTCCGCGGCCAGTGGCACCGGGACCTCAGCATCGACCGCCTCGGCGAGATCCTCGAGCTCTGCAACGAGTGGAACGCCGAGCGGATCTGGCCCAAGACGTACGTGCGCGTACGCGACGACGGCTCCGTCGTGGTGTGCGCCGAGGTCACGGTGGACGTGGGCAGCGCGGTCGGCGAGGCGCAGCTCGACCAGCTGCTGCAGTGCGGCCTCAGTACGGGGTCGATGTTCTTCGAGCACCTCGACACGACGTTCCGCGACCCCCTGAGGGACGGATCGTGACCGGCACCGCCCGGTCCGGCGGCACCGCCCGCCGCCTGCTCGGCGGCGTCCGGCGTGCGGCTGACGCGGTCGGTCGTGCCGTGCAGGACGCCGGCGCTCGCGTGGCCGCCCGCGGGGAACGCGCGCCCTCGCGCCCGCGCGGCACGGCACCGAGGCCGCTGTCCCACGCCCGTGTCGCGGACGACCTGTCCCGCCGCGGCTACCGGTTCCGCACGGACGACGACGGCGACGTGACGGGCACCTGGGACGGCAACCGGTTCTGGTTCCTGCTGCTCGGCGACCACGACGAGATCCTGCAGGTGCGCGGCCGCTGGGCCGGGACGGTGCCCGAGGGCGCCCGCCTGGCGGTGCTGCAGGCCGTGAACGACTGGAACCGCGAGCGGGTGTGGCCCAAGGTGTACGCACGGGCGGAGGGCGAGGGGCTCGCGCTCTACGCCGAGGTGTCGGTGGACTTCGAGCACGGCGCGACGGACGAACAGCTCGCCGCCACGGTGTCGTGCGGCCTCGTCACGTCGTCGCAGTTCTTCAGCACCGTGGGCGCGATGACGCCCGGCGGGCCGGGGCTCGACGACCAGGCCTGACCGGCCGGACGCCCACCCACCGGAGCCCCCACGGGCCGCCGGTCAGCCCCGGAGCGAGGGCATCCCGAGCACGACCGGGCCCGAGGACGGCGCCGCGCCGTGGGAGTGCTCGTCCTCGCCCCCGCCGAGGCGCGCCGTCTCCCGCTGCGCCCACGCGTCGCCCGACCGGGTGGGACGCACGGCGTACGCGCCGCCGTCGAGCACCGCGTCGGCGACGAGGAAGTGCGGCGCCGACCGCGTGACCCCCACGGTCACGACGTCGCCCGGTCGCGGCAGGCGCGGGTCGAGCGACACGGCGTCCGCCAGCCGGGGGTCGTCCAGGGACGTCGGCGCCCCGGCGAGGCCCTCGGCCCCGGCGGCCACGTCGTCGAGCAGGGCGGCGGGCAGCGCGAGGTGCACGAGCCGGTTGTCGGGGGCCCGGCCGGAGAGCCGGTGCGTGGCGCCGTCCTTCTTCCCCACCCCCTCGGAGACGAGCACGTCGAGCGTGCGCCCGACCTGGCGCGCGGCCTCCTCGCCGGCGATGCGCTCCTGGAGGGCCAGCAGGCGCTCGAACCGCTCCTGCACGACCTCCTTGGGCAGCTGCTCGTCCATGGTCGCGGCCGGCGTGCCGGGGCGCGGCGAGTACTGGAACATGAACGCCGAGCTGAACCGCGAGGCCTCCACGACGCGCAGCGTCTCGCGGAAGTCCTCCTCGGTCTCCCCCGGGAAGCCCACGATGATGTCGGTCGTGATCGCGGCGTCCGGCATGGCGTCGCGCACGCGGTCGAGGATGCCGAGGAACCTGGCCGACCGGTACGACCGGCGCATGGCTCGCAGCACGCGGTCCGAGCCGGACTGCAGCGGCATGTGCAGGCTGGGCATGACGTTCGGCGTCTCGGCCATCGCCGCGATCACGTCGTCGGTGAACGCCGCCGGGTGCGGGGACGTGAAGCGCACCCGCTCCAGCCCCTCGATGGTCCCGCAGGCGCGCAGCAGCTTCGCGAACGCACCGCGGTCGCCGAACTCGACGCCGTAGCTGTTGACGTTCTGGCCCAGCAGGGTGACCTCGACGGCGCCGGCGGCCACGAGCGCCTCGACCTCGGCCAGGACCTCCCCCGGCCGGCGGTCGCGCTCCTTGCCGCGCAGGTGCGGCACGATGCAGAACGTGCACGTGTTGTTGCAGCCGACCGAGATCGAGACCCAGCCCGCGTAGACGGACTCGCGTCGCGTGGGCAGCGTCGAGGGGAAGACCTGCAGCGACTCCGCGATCTCCACCTGCGCCTCGGCGTTGTGCCGGGCCCGCTCGAGGAGGACCGGCAGCGCGTCCAGGTTGTGCGTGCCGAAGACGACGTCCACCCACGGGGCCTTGGACACGATCTCGCCGCGGTCCTTCTGCGCGAGGCAGCCGCCCACGGCGATCTGCATCCCCGGCCGGTCCGCCTTGATCCCGGCGAGCTGCCCGAGGTTCCCGTAGAGCCGGGTCGCGGCGTTCTCGCGCACCGCGCAGGTGTTGATCACCACGACGTCGGCGCGGCTCGCCGCCTCGTCGGCGGCGGTGGCACGCGAGTAGCCGGCCTGCTCGAGCATGCCGGCCATGTGCTCCGAGTCGTGCACGTTCATCTGGCAGCCCAGGGTGCGCACGAGATAGGTGCGCTGGACGGGCGACACGTCCGTGGGACGGGCCGACACGGCGGGGCTCTGCGTGGTACTGGACATCGCATCTAGGGTACGGTGCCCGACGGCCGGGCCCCGACGAGGTGACCCACCCCATCGCTCGAGAGCACCGCTCGACGACGTCGCCCCACGACGTCCGACCCGCGACGCTCGAGACACGCGGCCTCCGCCGCAGGGACTCGGACCGCGCACACCGCGTGTGCACTGTTACTGAACCGTTGCGGAACCGGACAACCCGGTGCTGGTCGCGGAAACACCGAGTGGATAGGTTCGAGAGATGGATCACGGCGATGCGACCACGACGACCGACCCTGCCGAGACGTCGTCCTCCCTCGGCGCGCCGCTCGTCGAGCTGAAGAACGTCAACAAGCACTTCGGCGAGCTGCACGTGCTGCAGGACATCGACCTCACCGTGCGCAAGGGCGAGGTGCTCGTGGTCATCGGCCCGTCGGGCTCCGGGAAGTCGACCCTGTGCCGGGCGATCAACCGGCTCGAGACGATCGACTCCGGGGAGATCCACATCGACGGGCAGCCCTTGCCGGAGGAGGGCAAGGCCCTCGCGAAGCTGCGGGCCGACGTCGGCATGGTGTTCCAGGCGTTCAACCTCTTCGCGCACAAGACGATCCTGGAGAACGTCACGCTCGGGCCGGTCAAGGTCCGCAAGGAGCGCACGGGCGCCGCGAAGGAGCGTGCTCTCGAGCTGCTCGACCGGGTCGGGGTCAAGAACCAGGCCCAGAAGATGCCCGCCCAGCTCTCCGGCGGGCAGCAGCAGCGCGTCGCCATCGCCCGGGCGCTGGCGATGAAGCCCAAGGTGATGCTCTTCGACGAGCCCACCTCGGCGCTCGACCCGGAGATGATCAACGAGGTCCTGGACGTCATGGTCGCCCTCGCGAAGGAGGGCATGACGATGATCGTCGTCACGCACGAGATGGGTTTCGCCCGCAAGGCCGCGAACCGCGTCGTCTTCATGGCCGACGGCCAGATCGTCGAGGAGGCCACGCCCGAGGAGTTCTTCACCGCGCCCAAGAGCGACCGGGCGAAGGACTTCCTGTCCAAGATCCTCTCCCACTGACCTGACCACACCCACGCACAGGGCGGGAACCCCCGCCGGCCGCGCGGTCCGGGACCTGACATCGGCGTCCCCGGCCCGTACGGGCGACCACAACGAAGGGTAAGAACGATGCGCACACGACACGCAGGGGCCGCCGCGCTCGCCGCACTGACCGCACTCACGCTCGCCGCCTGCGGCGGCGGCGAGGTCGGGGGCGGCGGTGGCGACGGCGAGGAGACCGGCGGCGCCGGGGGCGGCGACTCCATCAAGATCGGCATCAAGTTCGACCAGCCGGGCCTGGGCTACCAGGACGGCAGCGAGTACACCGGCTTCGACACCGACGTCGCCCGGTACGTCGCGGAGAAGCTCGGCTACTCCGAGGACCAGATCGAGTGGGTCGAGGCGCCGTCGGCCAACCGCGAGACGATGCTGCAGACCGGCCAGGTCGACATGATCTTCGCGACCTACTCCATCACCGACGAGCGCAAGGAGCAGGTCGCGTTCGCGGGTCCGTACTTCATCGCCGGCCAGGACCTCCTCGTCGCCGAGGACAACACCGACATCACCGGCCCGGAGTCGCTGAAGGGCAAGAACCTCTGCTCCGTGACCGGCTCGACGTCGGCGCAGCGCATCAAGGACGAGTACGCGACCGACGTGCAGCTCGTCGAGCGCCCGGGCTACGCCGAGTGCGTCACCGCGCTCACGGCCGGCCAGGTCGACGCCGTGACGACGGACGACATCATCCTCGCCGGCCTGGCCGCCCAGCCCGCCAACAAGGGCAAGGTGAAGGTCGTCGGCAACCCGTTCTCCGAGGAGAACTACGGCGTCGGCCTGCCCCAGGACAACGACACCTGCGAGGACATCAACGCGGCCATCACGTCGATGATCGACGACGGGTCGTGGGAGAAGGCCGTCCAGGCGAACACCGAGGGCACCGGGTACACGCCCAACGCCGACCTCAACCCGCCGACGCCGGACGCCTGCGCCTGACGAGGCCGTCCGACCGTCCGATCGGCACGAGGGGAGCGGCGCCGCCGCGCCGCTCCCCTCGTTCGTCGATCACCAGCCCGTCCACCGCGGCTCCGCCCGCACACCACCCTCCGGGAGGCTGACACACCGTGGGTGACTTCCTGTCCCAGATCGGCGAGCTCTTCGCGCTCTACGACGTGCCCGGCGCGTTCTGGGTCAACATCCAGCTGACGTTCTGGGCCGCGATCTTCTCGCTGATCCTCGGCACCGTGCTCGCGCTCATGCGGATCTCGCCCATCGCGAGCCTGCAGTGGGCCGGCGCGGCCTACGTGAACATCCTGCGCAACACGCCGCTGACCGTGATCATGACGTTCCTGTTCCTCGCGGTCTGGACGCAGCTGCAGATCACGTTGTCCGACGACTTCGCGCAGAACTTCTTCCGGTTCGGCGTCATCGGCCTGACGGTCTACCACGCCGCGTTCGTGTGCGAGGCGATCCGTTCGGGCGTCAACACCGTCCCGCTGGGCCAGGCGGAGGCCGCCCGCGCGATCGGGCTGTCGTTCCTGCCGGCTGCCCGGCTGATCATCCTGCCGCAGGCGTTCCGGGGCGCGATCGCGCCCCTCGGGAACACCTTGATCGCCCTGCTGAAGAACTCGACGGTCGCGGTGGCGGTGAGCGTCTCCACGGAGACCTCGACCCTCATGCGGGAGATGATCGAGAGCAACGCGAACTACATCTACGCGATCTTCATGATCTTCGCGATCGGATTCGCGGTGCTCGTGATCCCCATCGGCCTGCTCACCACCTATCTCTCGAACCGACTGGCGGTGCGTCGATGAGCTCTCAGCATTCCGTCCTCTTCGACGCGCCCGGCCCCCGGGCGCGCCGGTTCATCGTGCTCGGCAACGTCGTGGGTGCGCTCGTGGTGCTCGGCATCGCCGCGCTCGTCGTGGCCCAGCTCGCCGCCAAGGGCCAGTTCGCCGCAGCGTTGTGGGAGCCGATCTTCACCTCCAGCGCCTGGCAGAACTACTTCATCCCGGGCCTGCAGAACACGCTGCGCGCCGCGGGGTTCGCCATCGTCGGCGCGGTGGTCTTCGGCCTCATCTTCGGGTCCGGGCGCCTCGCGCGCGTGCGCGCCGTCCGCTGGGTCAGCGGCGTGGTCGTGGAGTTCTTCCGCGCCGTGCCGGTGCTGCTCATGATGGTCTTCTTCTGGCTGCTGTTCGGGTTCAACCGGATCAGCGACGACCCGGCCTTCCTCGCCGTCGTGATCGCCCTCGTCCTCTACAACGGCTCCGTCATCGCGGAGCTCGTCCGGGCGGGCGTCGGCAACCTGCCGAAGGGCCAGTCGGAGGCCGGCCTCGCGGTCGGCCTCACGGGCGGGCAGGTGCTGCGGTCGATCCAGCTCCCCCAGGCCCTCATCGCGATGCTGCCGGCCCTGGTGTCCCAGCTCGTGGTGGTCCTCAAGGACACCGCGCTCGGCCAGATCATCACCTACAACGAGCTGCTGCGGGCGGCGCAGATCTTCGGCAACGGCAACAGCAACAACCTGCAGACGCTGACGGTCGCGGCGCTGATCTTCATCGTCATCAACTGGGCGCTGACCGCCGTGGCCCGCTGGCTGTCCCGCTACCTCAGCGGCCGGACGTCGGGCGTCACCGCGGCCGGTCCCGGCATCGGCAACCCGACCGCCGTCGCCGGCGGCGCGGCGCCGGGCGCGCCCGGGAACGCCATCGCGGCCACCGGGGACCCGAGCGCCACCTGACGCGCCGGCACGACCGCGCGTCCCCGGGACGACGTCGCCCCCGGACGCTTCTCGCGTCCGGGGGCGACGTCGTCGAAGTGCCTGCGCGTGAGGTCCAGGTGGGTCCGACTCCGTGGCGGACACGACCGTCGGACGACGTCACGCGTGCCGGCAGGACCCGTGAGATGGGTGCCGGTCAGTCCTCCACACCGGGATAGTCGTCAAACTCGTCCTCGCCCTCCTGCGCGAGGGCGTCGCGCACGACGCCGAAGGAGACGCCCGGCGCATAGCCCTTGCGCCCGAGCGCCCCGACCGCGCGGCGCACGCGCACGTCGCGGTCCAGCCCACGGGTGCGCGCCACGTGCTTGCGGGCCAGGGCCAGGGCCGCCGCGCGCTCGTCGTCGGGGTCCACCTGCTCGAGGGCGTCCGCGGCGGTCTCCTCGGCGATGCCGCGGCGGCGCAGCTCCATCGCCAGCGCGCGCCGCGAGAGCCCCCGCTCTGCGTGCCGCGTCCGCACCAGCATGTCGGCGTACGCGGCGTCGTCGACCAGCCCTACCTCGTCGAACCGGTCGAGCACCGGCCCCACGACGGCCTCCGGGTAGCCCTTGCGCGCGAGCGACTGCTCGAGCTCCGCGCGGCTCTTCGGAGCCGCCGTGAGGATGCGCAGCAGCGTCTCGCGGGCCTTCTCCGTCGCGTCCTCGACGGTCAGCTCGCCGGCCTCGAGACGCTCCGCCACCGTGCGGCGCGGCTGTCGCCGGCGTGACCTCCCGCCGTCCTCCGCGCCGTCCTCCGTGCCGTTGTCCGAGCCATGGCCCGACCCGGTCCCCGGGTGGTCCGCCCAGCTGTCGTGTGGTCGCGCCGAGCCGCCCTGACGGCGGCCGCGACGCTTCCCCACGCCGCGACCGCCCGGGGCAGTATCCCCCGACGTCATGCGAGCCCTCCCTCGGCGGCCACGACGAGCACCGTCCCGGTCGGGGCGGCGCTCACCCGAGCGAGCGCGACCCGAACGGTGCCGGAATCGGCGGCGCCCGTCAGAACGGCGCCTTCTTGCCCTTGGCGCCCGCCTTGGCGGCCGCCGGTGCCGGGTCCACGCTCAGCCCGGTCGCGGAACCCGCGGCCCCCTCGACGGGAGCCTCTGCCGCGGGGGCGTCCAGCTTGGCGCCGACGCCGAGCTTCTCCTTGACCCGCTTCTCGATCTCGTTCGCCAGGTCGGGGTTGTCGCGCAGGAACGCCCGCGCGTTCTCCTTGCCCTGGCCCAGCTGGTCGCCCTCGTAGGTGAACCACGAGCCGGACTTGCGCACGAAGCCGTGCTCCACGCCCATGTCGATCAGCCCGCCCTCGCGGGAGATGCCCACGCCGTACAGGATGTCGAACTCCGCCTGCTTGAACGGGGGCGCCATCTTGTTCTTGACCACCTTGACGCGGGTCCGGTTACCGACCGCGTCCGTGCCCTCCTTGAGGGTCTCGATGCGGCGGATGTCCATGCGCACCGAGGCGTAGAACTTCAGCGCCTTGCCACCGGTGGTGGTCTCCGGGGAGCCGAAGAACACTCCGATCTTCTCGCGGAGCTGGTTGATGAAGATCGCCGTGGTGCCCGACGCGCTCAGCGCACCGGTGATCTTGCGCAGCGCCTGCGACATCAGGCGGGCCTGGAGGCCGACGTGGCTGTCGCCCATCTCGCCCTCGATCTCGGCCTTGGGCACGAGCGCGGCGACGGAGTCGATGACGATGATGTCCAGCGCGCCGGAACGGATCAGCATGTCCGTGATCTCCAGCGCCTGCTCGCCGGTGTCCGGCTGCGAGACCAGCAGGGCGTCGGTGTCGACGCCGAGCTTCTTGGCGTACTCCGGGTCCAGCGCGTGCTCGGCGTCGACGAACGCCGCGATGCCGCCGGCCCGCTGGGCGCTGGCCACGGCGTGCAGGGCGACGGTGGTCTTGCCGGAGGACTCCGGGCCGTAGATCTCCACGACGCGACCGCGCGGGAGGCCGCCGATGCCGAGCGCGATGTCCAGCGCGATCGAGCCGGTGGGGATGACCTCGACGGGCGCACGACCCTCGTCGCCGAGGCGCATGACCGAGCCCTTGCCGAAGCTGCGGTCGATCTGGGCGAGCGCGGCCTCGAGTGCCTTCTCGCGGTCTGCCGTTGCGGGCATGTCGGTCACCTTTGCGTTCTGGGCGCGGCGGCTGCGCGCCGGCGTTCGTGGCTGCGTGCTCATGTTGTCGTCGACCGTACGTGCCGCCACCGACATGGTCGGGGCGGTCCGTCACGGCTGTGGAGGACGACTTCCGAGGACCCTCCTGGGGGCAGACTCTACCCGAACACGTGTTCGAGGCCGTCGTCGTCCCCGGGCGTGTCGCGCCACGTGCCGCCGGGTTGCAGGACCACCACGCGCACGTCCGGCGCCGCCCGGCGGCACGCCGCCGCGAAGGCCTCCCCGGCATGGTCCATCCACCCGCGCGGCAGGTGCTGCCCGCCCGGCACGTGCAGCGTGCCCCAGTGCACCGGGACCGCCACCCGCGGGCGGACCTCCGCGCACACCTCGGCGGCGCCGCGGGGGCCGAGATGGCCGCCCGAGAGCCGCGGGCCCCAGCCGGACACGGGTACGAGGGCCACGTCCACCCGCCCGCCGGCCAGCTCGCGCACCCGCCCCATGCCCGCGTGGTGCTCGGTGTCCCCCACGGCCCACACCGTCGTGCCGCGCCCGCGCACCAGGTGCCCGCTCGCGGCGTTCGGGCGGTGCGGCATCGGCCGGTCACCGTGCACCGCGGCGGTCAGGCGCACCTCCACGCCCGCGACGTCGTGCCAGTCACCGTGCTGCGGGGCGTGCTGCGGGGCGTGCTGCGCGGCGTGGTGCGCGACGTCGCGGCCGGGCGGGTGGCCCGCCGCGGGGGGCAGGTCGAGGCCGACGCCGCGCAGGCCCTTGCCGCGCAGCCAGCGGGCGTTGGCGGGCGCCGTGAGCACCGGCACGTCGCCGAGCAGCCGCAGCGAGCCCAGCTCGGCGTGGTCGTGGTGCAGGTGGGACAGCAGGGCGGCGTCGGCGCCCCGCCAGTCGTCCGTGTCCGGACGGTCGCCCCGGCGCCGCAGGAGACCCGCATGCCGCCGCAGCAGCGGGTCCGTCACGAGCCGGGCGGTGCCGCCTCCCGCGCGCGGGACGTCGAGGACGACGGTCGAGTGCCCGAGCCACGTCACCCGGAGCCCCGACGGGCCGGCGGGGTCGCGCCCTCCCGGTGCCCCGGTCACGGGCCCTCCCGCAGCCCCAGGGCGGCGAGCCACGCCACGAGCCGGCGGTGCACCGCCTCGGCGCCCACCAGCACGCGCGCGCCGTCCACCTCCTCGCGCTCGTCGTCGGGCACGACGAGGTCGGCGGGGTGCAGCAGCAGCGCCTCGCTCTGCGCGCCGCCGAGCCCTCCGTGCGAGCCCACGAGCCCCTCGAGCGCGTGCACCCGGCCCATCGGGCCGACCACCGAGACGACCACCAGGTCGCCGGCGTCCTCCAGCCCGGCGACGCGCAGCAGGTCGGCGCGGGCCCGCGACCCGTAGCCGGCCAGGGGGTCCCGGCCCGTCACACGGCCGGTCGCGAGCTCGTGCGAGCCGAGCCGCCCGCGCGCCACCGGTCCGTGCGCGCCGTGGACCACGACGAAGCCGACGGCCGGCGACTCGACCAGGCCGGGCACGAGCGCGGGCCATCGGGCCGCCACCTCCGCGGCCGACCGCCGGCGCGGCTCGCGGCAGAACCACACCATCCCGAGGTTGCCCGACCCGATCACCTCGACCTCGGGCAGGTCCGTCCGGACGGTGTCGCGGTCCGGACCGACCAGGAGCTGACCGTCGCCGTCGCCGTCCCGGCGCAGCGCGTGCAGCGCGGTGTTCGCCGGGCCCCACGCCTCGCCGTCCGCCCGGTCGCCCCGCACCGGGGCGGGGATCGCCATGAGCCGGTGCACCTCGTCGGCGAACGACCGCCCCACGACCTGCTCGAAGGTGGCCCCCAGGGACTGCCCGTGGTCCGACACGACCACCGTGCGGTAGCGGCGCGGGGCGCCGCGCGCGATCTCCTCCCACAGCCCGACCACCCGGTCGAGCCCCTCCAGCGCGCGCAGCGCCTCCGGCCGCAGGGGGCCGGCGTGGTGCGCGATCTCGTCGTAGTCGACGAGGTCCACGCACACCACGGGCGCGCCGCGCACGAGCTGCTCGGCCACGAGCGAGGTGTTGAGGTCGCGCAGCAGCACGTTGGTCACCGCCCGCAGCACCGGGTACCAGCCCCGCCGCGCCACGCGGGGTCGCACCCCGCGCACCACCTGCTGCCACCCCTGGTACACCTCCTTCAGCGCCTCGCCGACCGTGCCGGCCACCGCCCGCACGAGGACGAACGGGCTGGAGAAGAAGCGGACGAACAGCTGGCCGGGACCCAGACCCTCCGCCGCGCGGCTCATCACGAGCAGGCTGGTCGGCGCGTCGCCGGAGAACATCGTCGACACCGCCACCCCGCCGTCGGCGAGCAGCCCGCGACCGTCGGAGGCCGACCGCTCGACCTCGGCGGCGTCCGCCGGACGGTTCGTCACCACCCGGCGACCGAGCCGCCGCGACCACCAGCGGAAGGCCGGGACGGCGTCGGTGGTGCCGTGGAGCAGGCCGAGGGTGCTGGCCGGGGTGGTGCACGGGACGCGCGCCCACCACGACTCGAGCCGGTGGCTGCCCGACCCCAGCCAGCGCTCCATCGTGGGCACGAGCCCCGCCTCCAGCGCGTGGTCGAGCGTCGGGCGGGCCACGCCGTCGAGCATGACGACGAGCACGCCCGGGGGCCGGTCGTCCGCACCGCCGCCGTCGGCACCGCCGTCACCGGCGCCGTCCCCTGCGTCGTCGCGATCGGCCCGGCGCGGGAGACCGGCGCGCCGGCGGGCCCGGCGCAGCAGGTCGCCGACGACGTACGCGTTGTCGCGCGCCCCGACCACCCAGTGCCCGCAGGCCATCACCACCGCGGCGACGAGGAGCACGGCGAGCACGTCCGCCCACGAATCGCTCGTCACGCCCGGGAGCAGCGTCAGCGCGGCCCAGACGACCAGCACCTGCGCGGCCAGGCCGAGCAGGAGCGCCACGACCGCCCCGCCGGCGCGCGCGAGTCGCCGCAGCGGTGCCCGCAGCAGCGCGTCGCCGAGGCCCACCACGAGCGCCGCGAGCAGCACGTCCCACGGGGACGTCACGCGCACGCCGTCGACCAGGGCGATCGCGACCCCGAGCCCGGCGGCCGTCGAGGCCAGGGACCAGAGGGCGGCGCGGACGTCGACCACCGTCACGAGCGGGGGCCGGTGGTCGCGCATGGCGCCATGATGCACCGCCCGCCCGACGTCGGCCCGGGCGCCGGGCGGTCAGCGGGCGGGCGGCGCCTGGCGGCGGTCGTCGCGACCCCAGCGGTCCGGCTCGGGGACGTCGAGCGCGTCGCACAGGGCGTGCCACACGTCACGCGGCTCGAGACCGGCCTCGAGCGCCTCGGCAGGGGTGCGGCCGTCGAGGCGCGGCAGCACCTGCTCGCGCACGAGGGCGCGCCCGTAGGCGGGCCCGAAGACCTCGTCGACCAGCTCGGCGAACTCGCGATAGCGCACGCCCCCAGCCTCGCACGGCAGGGAGGGTCGCCGGCACGCCGGACGCCGCGACCGGGGACGCGCAGGGCCGCGCGGGGCCGCCTCGCCCTGCGGGCTGTCGGTGCTCCCTGCCAGGATGACGACGTGGTCGTCCCCCCGTCCGGCGTTCCCGCCGACCCTGCCGCCGACCCTGCCGCGGGGCACGACGGCGGGCACGACGGCGTGCTCGCGCGGTTCGGCCCCGCCACCCGCGCCTGGTTCGCCGGGGCGTTCGCGGCGCCCACGGCGGCGCAGGCCGGGGCGTGGGAGGCGATCAGCTCCGACCGGCACGCGCTCGTCGTCGCCCCGACCGGCTCCGGCAAGACCCTGGCGGCGTTCCTCTGGGCGATCGACCGGCTCACCACCGCGCCGCCGCCCGAGCGCGCCCGACGCTGCCGGGTGCTCTACGTCTCCCCGCTCAAGGCCCTCGCCGCCGACGTGCAGCGCAACCTGCGCTCCCCGCTGGCCGGCATCCGGCAGGCCGCCGCCCGCGGGGGGCTCACGGTCGAGGAGGTGACCGTCGGCGCGCGCACGGGCGACACGCCCGCCTCGGAACGCCGCGCGTTCGCCACCCGCCCGCCGGACGTGCTGGTCACCACCCCCGAGTCGCTCTTCCTCGTCCTCACGTCGCAGGCGCGCGCGGGCCTGGCGGGCGTCGAGACCGTGGTCCTGGACGAGATCCACGCGGTGGCGGGCACCAAGCGCGGCGCCCACCTGGCGCTGAGCCTCGAGCGCCTCGACGAGCTGCTGGACCGGCCGGCGCAGCGGATCGGGCTGTCCGCCACGGTGCGCCCCGCGCAGACGGTGGCCGAGTTCCTCGCCGGCCACCGCACGCCCGAGGACGGCGGCCGGGAGGTCGTGGTCGTGCAGCCCGAGGCCACCAAGAAGTGGGCGATCGACGTCGTCGTGCCCGTGCCCGACCTCGCGGACCTCGACTCCGGCGGGGTGCCGGACCCGACCGCCCCGCAGCCGGCGACCCCGGGGCCGGCCCCGGGCCACGGCGGAGCGCCGGGCGACGAGGAGGTGGACCTCACCGGCGACGCCGCGTCCCCGCTGCGCCGCGCCTCCGTGTGGCCGCACGTCGAGGAGCGGGTCGTCGACCTGGTCGCCGACCACCGCTCCACGCTCGTCTTCACGAACTCCCGCCGGGGCGCCGAGCGGCTCACCGCCCGGATGAACGAGATCTGGACCGAGCGCTCCGGGGTCGACCTCCCCGAGCCCGGCACGCAGTGGCCGGCGCAGACCCAGGGGCAGTCGGGCGCCTCGGTCGGCCTCCCGGACGGCGACGGCGCCCCGGTGCTCGCCCGCGCGCACCACGGCTCGATGAGCCGCGTCGAGCGCACCCGCACCGAGTCGGACCTCAAGGCGGGGCGGCTGCCGGCCGTGGTCGCGACGTCGTCCCTCGAGCTCGGCATCGACATGGGCGCCGTGGACCTGGTGGTGCAGGTCGGGGCGCCGCCGTCGGTCGCGAGCGGGCTGCAGCGCATCGGACGTGCCGGGCACCAGGTGGGCGCGGTGTCGCACGGCGTCGTCTTCCCGACGTTCCGCGGCGACCTGGTGCCGGCCACCGTGGTGGCGCAGCGGATGCGCGCGGGCGAGATCGAGCACCTGCACGTCCCGGCCAACCCGCTGGACGTGCTCGCCCAGCAGGTGGTGGCGGCCCTCGCCACGGACGACTGGCAGGCCGACGACCTCCTCGCCGCGTTCCGTCGGGCCCACCCGTTCCGTGCCCTCGGCGACGCGACGTGGCGGGCCGTGCTCGACATGCTCGCCGGCCGCTACCCCAGCGAGGAGTTCGCCGAGCTGCGCGCCCGCATCGTGTGGGACCGCGCCACCGGCCGCCTGTCCGGGCGGCCCGGCGCGCTGCGGCTCGCCGCGACCAGCGGCGGCACCATCCCCGACCGCGGGCTGTACGGCGTCTACCTCGCCACGGAGGCGCCGACGGCGGGCGCGCCGGCGGAGGGGGGCGGCGCGGCCGACCGGCCCCGCGGCGGGAAGCGCGTGGGCGAGCTGGACGAGGAGATGGTCTACGAGTCGCGCGTCGGCGACACGTTCACCCTCGGCTCCTCGACCTGGCGCATCGAGGAGATCACGCCCGACCGCGTGCTGGTGACCCCCGCGCCAGGCCTGCCCGGGCGCCTGCCCTTCTGGAAGGGCGACTCCCCCGGTCGTCCCGCGGAGCTGGGCCGCGCGGTGGGCGCGTTCGTCCGCGAGACCGACGCGCTGCTGGCCGACGACGAGGAGCGCGGCACCGCGCGCGGCCGGGACGTGCTGCGCGACGCCGGGCTCGACACCTGGGCGGCGGACAACCTCGCCGCGTACCTGGGCGAGCAGCGCCGCGCGACGGGGCGGCTCCCCGACGACCGCACCGTGGTGGTGGAGCGGTTCCGCGACGAGCTGGGCGACTGGCGCGTCGTGATCCACTCCCCGTTCGGGGCGCCCGTGCACGCGCCGTGGGCGCTGGTCGTCGCGGCGCGCCTGCGCGCGCGGTACGGCACGGACGTCGCGGCCATGCACGCCGACGACGGGATCGTGCTGCGGCTGCCCGACGCCGGCGACTCCGGCTGGGACCTCGGCGGCCCCGGCTGGGGCGGGTCCGACGGCACCGGGCACGGCACGGCGGGGCACGGCGACGCGCCGGCGGTCACCGCCGAGGACCTGCTCGTCGACCCGGACGAGGTCCTCGACGCGGTGCGCGAGGAGCTCGGCGGCTCGGTGATGTTCGCCGCGCGGTTCCGCGAGGCCGCGGCGCGCGCGCTGCTCCTGCCCCGCCGCCGCCCGGACCGGCGGCAGCCGCTGTGGCAGCAGCGGCAACGGGCGTCGCAGCTGCTGCAGGTGGCGTCGCAGTTCCCGGACTTCCCGATCATGCTCGAGGCGGCGCGGGAGTGCCTGCGCGACGACTTCGACGTCGCGGCGCTCACCGAGCTCATGCGCGACCTGCAGGGCGGCCGGGTGCGGCTGGTCGAGGTCACCACCTCGACGCCGTCCCCCTTCGCGCAGGCGCTGCTGTTCGGCTACACCGCCCAGTTCCTCTACGACGGCGACGCGCCGCTCGCGGAGCGGCGCGCGGCCGCGCTGTCCCTGGACCCGGACCTGCTGACGGAGCTGCTCGGCGAGCAGGGCGCCACCCCGCTCGCGGACCTCCTCGACCCCGGCGCCGTCGAGCGCACCGAGGCGGAGCTGCAGGCGCTGGCGCCCGACCGTCAGGCGCGGGACGCCGAGGGCCTGTGGGACGTGCTGCGGCGCACCGGGCCGCACCCCCTCGGCGCCCTGCGGGACCGCACCCGCGAGGACGCGCGCGCCCGGGTCGGCGAGTGGCTGGCCGACCTGGAGGGCGCCCGCCGCGTCCTGCGGGTCCGGGTCGGGGGCCACGGAGGCGACGACGCCGAGCAGTGGGCGGTGGTCGAGGACGCCGGCCGGCTGCGCGACGCGCTCGGCGTGGCGCTGCCCGTCGGCGTCCCCGAGACCTTCACCGAGCCGGTGCCCGACCCCCTGGGCGACCTCGTCCGACGCCACGCCAGGACGCACGGCCCGTTCCCCGCCGCGGACGTCGCACGCCGCTTCGGCCTCGGCATCGCGGTCGTGACCCAGGTGCTCGCGCGGCTGGAGGCGGCGGGCGCGGTGGCGCGCGGGGCGCTGCGGCCGTCCTCGCTGGGCGGCACGGGCGACGAGTGGTGCGACCCGGAGGTGCTGCGCACGCTGCGGCGCCGGTCCCTCGCCGCGCTGCGCGCCGAGGTCGAGCCGGTGGAGCCGGAGTCGCTCGGCGTCTTCCTCCCGCGCTGGCACGGGATCGGCACCCGGGTGGGCGGCGCCGGGTCGGGCGGCGGCACGCTGCGCGGCGCGGACGGGGTGCTCCGCGCGGTGGAGCAGCTCTCGGGGGCGGCCGTGCCGGCGTCGGCGCTCGAGACGCTCGTGCTGCCCGCCCGCGTCTCCGACTACTCCCCCGCGGTCCTCGACGAACTCACCACCGCCGGCGAGGTGCTCTGGTGCGGGCACGGCCGGCTCCCGGGCTCGGGCGGCGGCGACGGCATGGTGAGCCTGCACCTGGCCGACGGCGCGCCGCTCACGCTGCGCGACCCGGACCCGGCGGACGAGGGCGGCCCGCTCGACAGCGACCTGCACCGGGCGGTGCTCGACCTGCTCACCGGCTCGGGCGGGTACTTCCTGCCCCGCCTCGCGGAGCTCGCGGACGCGGGCCAGGCGGCGACCCTCGACGCGTTGTGGGACCTGGTGTGGGCGGGCTGGGTGACGAACGACCGCCTGGGTCCGCTGCGCGAGTCGCTCGGCGGGTCCACGCGGCGCGGGGCCAGGCAGGGCGGCGGCGCGCACCGCGCTCCCGCCGCCCCCGGCCGGGCCCGCCCGGTGCGCCCCTCCCGCTTCGGGCTCGCCCGTCCGACGTCGGCTGCGGCCGTGCCGCGCACCGGTGGCGGGCGATGGTCCGCGCTGCCGGCCGTGGAGCAGGACCCGACCGTGCGGGCGCACGCCCTCACCCAGGTGCTGCTGGAGCGGCACGGCGTCCTGACGCGCGCGGCGGCGCCCGCGGAGGGCGTGACCGCCCGCTTCCGCGACGTGTACCGGGTGCTCCGGGTGCTCGAGGAGCGCGGGGCCGTGCGGCGCGGATACTTCGTCGAGGGCCTGGGCGGCTCGCAGTTCGCGCTGCCCGGTGCGGTCGACCAGCTGCGCACGGACGCCGCCGACCGAGCCCGGGCCAGGGACGCGCTCGTCGAGAGCTCCGGCGGCGCCGGTGGCGGCCGGGTCGAGCCCGGTGCCGTCCTCCTCGCCGCGACCGACCCGGCCAACCCGTACGGCGCGGCCGTCGGCTGGCCGCGCACGGCGTCGTCCGGCGCCCGCGTCCCGGGTCCGGGGGACGACGGCGCGGGCTCGCACCGCCCGGGGCGCAAGGCCGGCGCCGTCGTCGTGCTGGTCGACGGCGAGCTGGTGCTGTTCGTCGAGCGGGGCGGGCGCACGGTGCTGTCCTTCGGCCGCGGAGACGCGGGCGACGGCCCCCGGCTCGCCGCCGCGGCCCGCCTGCTCGTGGCCGAGACGCGCGCCGACCGGCTGGGGCGCGTCACCGTGCAGCGGGTCGACGGCGTCCCCGCGCTCACCGCGGCCCGCGACCGGACCCCCGCCGCGGCCGCGCTGCTCGACTCCGGCTTCGGCGTGACGCCGCGCGGCCTGCGCCCGGCCTAGGCTCCGACCGTGCCCGAGGGAGACGTGCTGCGGCTCACCGCCGAACGGCTGGGCGCCGCGCTGCGCGGCACACCGCTGGTGCGCGCGGACCTGCGCTGGCCCTCGGCGGCGGGCGTGGACCTCGTCGGGGCCACCGTCCGCGAGTCGGTCGCGTACGGCAAGCACCTGCTCACCCGGTTCGACGACGGCCGCACCCTGCACACCCATCTGCGGATGGACGGCTCCTGGCGGGTGTACCGCACGGGGGCCCGCGAGGCGGCCGGTCGCTCCCCCGCCGTCCGCGCCGTGCTGGCCACCGCGTCGTGGACCTGCCTCGGCCTCCGGCTCGGCATGCTCGACGTGCTGCGCACCCGTGACGAGCCGCGCCTGCTGGGCCACCTGGGCCCCGACGTCCTCGCCGACGACTTCCCGGAGCGGGTCGACGAGGGCGCGCTCCGGCTCGCCGCGGACCCCGCGCGTCCGCTGTGCGTCGCCCTGCTCGACCAGCGCACCGTCGCCGGGCTCGGCACCATCTGGACGGCGGAGTCGCTGTTCGCCACCCGGCAGTGGCCGTGGACCCCCGTCGGCGACCTGGACGGCGACGCCCGCCGTGCGCTGCTCCTCACGGCCCGGCGCCTCATGACGCGCAGCCTCGAGACGGGGCGACGCACCGGGCTGGGGGCCGTCGAGCTCGCCGTGCACGGGCGGCACCACAAGCCGTGCCGACGCTGCGGGACCCCCGTCGCGCTGGGCAGCACCAGCGGCCCGGGCAGCCGACCGGACGGGGGCGAACGGGCGATCTACTGGTGCCCGACCTGCCAGGCCGCGCCCTGAACGTCCCCCTTTTCACCCGGGTACACACAGATCCGGCCCCGCGGGCAACGCCCGCGGGGCCGGATCTGTGGATCTGGAGCAGCTGTGGATCTGAAGCTGTGGATCTGAAGCTGTGGATCTGAAGCTGTGGGTCCGAGTTGTGGGTCCTCGTCAGCCGACCGGTGCGAGGTCTCCTCGCATCGACTCGGCGTCGCGCGGCTCGCCCGCACGGCTGAGCAACCCGGCGTAGACGTCCGCCGGGATCGTGTCGGGGATGTGCAGGCCCTCGGCCACCGCGATCCGGTCGCTGACCTCACGCAGCACGAGGGACATCGGTACGTCGAGCGCCTCGCAGATCGACGCCAGCAGCTCCGACGACGCCTCCTTCTGCCCGCGCTCCACCTCGCTCAGGTATCCGAGCGAGACCCTCGCTGCGGACGACACCTCACGCAGGGTGCGCCCCTGGCGCTGCCGCGCGTCGCGCAGCACGTCGCCGATCTCACGTCGCAGTACGACCATCTCGCGCCCCCTCTCCGTGTCCGATCGTCCCGGCACCGGACCGGTCGTGACCGGGTTCCTCGTCCGTCCTGTCGTTCCCCTGGCTGCAGGGGTGGCACTACCGTACCGCGCGCGCGGCATGCCCGGCCTGGTGTGGCGCGCATCGAGACGGCTTCGTGCCCTGTCGGTCATCACACCCTTCGCAACGCGGGCACCCGGGGGCTTGTTCCCGCGGTCACGACCCGCGACAGGCTCGTCACGCACCCTTCACAGGCCTGTCGTGCGGCGGGGCGTCGCCGCGGACGCCGGGTCGCCCCAGGCTTCGAGCGCCAGGGTCAGCACGGCCCGCACCACGCCGGACCGCACCTCGGCGCGGGTGCCGGCGAGGTCGAGGCGGAGCACCCGGTCGCCCGCCGGGGTGCTCACGGCGGCGTACGCCTCGCCCGGCGCGTGCCCGTCCTGCGGGTCGGGCCCGGCGACGCCGGTGGTCGCGAGGCCGACGTCGGCGCTCAGCGCCCGGCGCACGCCGGACGCCATCTGGCCGGCGACCCCGGGGTCCACCGGCCCTCGTCGCGCCAGGAGGTCCGGGTCGACGCCGAGCACCGCGGCCTTGAGGTCGGTCGCGTAGGCGACCACGCCGCCGCGCACGACGGTCGACGCCCCCGGCACGTCGACGAGGGTCGCCACGACCAGCCCGCCGGTGAGGGACTCCGCCGCGGCCAGCGTCCAGCCCCGGGCGCGCGCGCCGTCGAGCACCGCCCGCGCGAGCAGCCCCGTCCCCGACTCCGTCGGCGGCACCCGTCCCTCGCCGCCCTGCGTCACGCGGCGGGCCTGGGCCCGGCCTCACGCCGGCCGGCCGCGAGGAGGCGCGCCCCCTGCGCGAAGTAGTCGACCCCGGTCACGACGGTCACCGCGATCGCGGCCCACAGCACGATCCACGCCACGACGTGCACGACGCCGGGGAGGGCCGCCAGGGGCAGCAGGAAGAGCGTGATCGCGACCGCCTGCAGCACCGTCTTCAGCTTGCCGCCGCGCGACGCCGGCATCACGGCGTACCGCAGCACCACCATCCGCAGCACCGTGACGGCCAGCTCGCGCGCGAGGATGACGGTCGGCACCCACCAGGGCAGCTCGCCCAGCGGCCAGCAGAGCAGGATCAGGGCCGCGCCCACGAGCGCCTTGTCCGCGATGGGGTCGAGGATCTTGCCGAGGTCGGTCACGAGGTTGCGCGACCGGGCCAGGTAGCCGTCGACGCGGTCGCTCACGGCGGCGACCACGAACACGCCCGTCGCCACGAGGCGCCAGGTGACGGAGTCGCCACCCTCCATGAGCAGCGTCCAGGCGAACACCGGGACGAGCGCGATGCGCACGAGGGTCACCGCGTTGGCGACGTTCCAGGGCGAGGGCGCTTCGTTGACCACCGACCCACCCTATCGGGGCGACGGGCGTCGGACGCCCGTGGGCCGGCAGGCCGCGCGGGCAGTACTCTCCTCGCGTGCCGCGCCACGCGTCCGACGACGGACGACCCTCACGACGACGTCTCGTCGTCCTCGCCGCGCTGTGCGGTACGGCCCTCGGCGTCGGCGGGGTGCTCGCCGCCGGGGGGCTCGGGGGCGCGGGGACCGCGCCCACCCCTGGCGCGGACGCGCCGTCGGCGGGTGCGTCCCCCGTCCGGAGCCCGTCGCCGACCCCGAGCCCGACTCCCCGGCCGGTCGAGCTCACCCTGCTGGCCGCGGGCGACCTCCTCACGCACGACCCGGTCGTCAGGTCCGCCGGCGGGCCGCGGGACGCCGACTTCACCCCCCTGCTGGACGGCCTCGACGCCTGGGTGCAGGGCGCCGACCTGGCGCTGTGCCACCTCGAGGTCCCGGTGGCGCCGAAGGGCACCGACCCCAGCGGCTACCCGCTCTTCGGTGCGCCCCCGGGGCTGGTGCGCGACCTCGAGGAGCAGGGCTGGGACGGGTGCTCGACGGCCTCCAACCACTCCGTCGACCGGGGCTACGACGGCGTGACCGCCACGATCCGGCGCCTGACCGCCGCCGGGATGGGGTTCGCGGGGACGGCCCGCAGCGCGACGCAGCAGGACGAGCCCCAGCGGTACGTGCTGACCCGCGAGGGCCGGGAGATCACGGTCGCGCACCTTGCCGCCGCCTACGGGCTCAACGGGCTCCCGATGCCCGCGGACGCGCCCTGGGCGGTCGACCTCATCGACGCCGACCGCCTCGTGCGGCAGGCCCGCCAGGCCCGCGACGAGGGCGCCGACGTCGTCGTCGTGAGCCTGCACGCCGGGATCGAGTACACCGAGACGCTGACCGACCAGCAGGAGGACGTCGTGCGGCGGCTCGCCCGGTCCGGCGAGGTCGACCTCGTCATCGGGCACCACGCGCACGTGCCCCAGCGGATCGACCGCGTGGGCAAGGGCCCCGACGGCGAGGGGATGTGGGTCGCCTACGGCCTCGGCAACCTGCTGTCGAACCAGAGCGCCGCGTGCTGCGACGCACGGACCAGCAACGGCGTCCTGCTCACGGCGACCCTGACCCAGGACACCCCGGACGACCCCGCGCGCGTGACGGGAGTGACCTGGACGGGCACCACCGTGGACATCGGCGGCGGGCACGACGTGGTCGCGCTCCCCGACGCCCTGGACGACCCCGGCACGACCACCCTGTCCGCCGGCGAGCTCGAGGCCCGCGAGGACCGGGTCCGGGACGCGGTGGGCGACGTCGCCCCGGAACGACAGGAACCGCCCGTCGCCACGGGCCCGCCGCCCGAGGTGCTCCCCCGCAAGGACTGACCCCGACCCTCAGCGCCAGCCGTTCTCCGGGTCGGTGTCGGCGTCGTCGTGGTAGTCCTTCGCCACGGGCGGGGCGTGCCCGTCGGTGCCGTCGGCGTACGGGTCCGCCGCGCCGCCGTCCGCGGACCCGCCGTCGGCGTCCTGGTCGTACGCCTGCGGCGTCTCGCCGCGGATGAGGGCGAGCGCGGACGGCAGGTCGTCCGGGGTCACCAGCACCTCGCGCGCCTTCGACCCCTCGGACGGGCCGACGATCTCGCGCGACTCGAGCAGGTCCATGAGGCGGCCCGCCTTGGCGAATCCCACCCGCAGCTTGCGCTGGAGCATCGACGTGGAGCCGAACTGCGTGGTCACCACGAGCTCGGTGGCCTGGAGCAGCAGGTCGAGGTCGTCGCCGATGTCCTCGTCCACCTGCTTCTTGGCCGCCGCCGGCGCGGTGACGTCCTCGCGGTAGACGGGCTTGAGCTGCTCCTTCACGTGCTCGACGACGCTGTGCACCTCGGACTCGGTGACCCACGCGCCCTGCACGCGCATGGGCTTGGCCGCGCCCATGGGAAGGAAGAGGGCGTCACCCTGGCCGATGAGCTTCTCGGCGCCCGGCTGGTCGAGCACGACGCGCGAGTCGGCCAGCGACGAGGTCGCGAAGGCGAGCCGCGACGGCACGTTCGCCTTGATGAGGCCCGTGACGACGTCCACCGACGGCCGCTGCGTGGCGAGCACCAGGTGGATGCCGGCGGCGCGCGCGAGCTGGGTGATGCGCTGGATCGAGGCCTCGACGTCTCGCGGCGCGACCATCATGAGGTCGGCGAGCTCGTCGACGACGACCAGCAGGTACGGGTACGGGGCGATCTTGCGCTCCGACCCCGGCAGCGGCTTCACCTTGCCCGCCCGGACGGCGGTGTTGAAGTCGTCCACGTGCTTGTAGCCGAAGGTCGCGAGGTCGTCGTAGCGGGCGTCCATCTCGCGGACCACCCAGTCGAGGGCCTCGGCGGCCTTCTTGGGGCTGGTGATGATCGGCGTGATGAGGTGCGGGATGCCCTCGTAGATCGTCAGCTCGACGCGCTTGGGGTCGACGAGCACCAGGCGCACCTGCTCCGGCGTCGCGCGCATGAGGATCGACGTGATCAGCGAGTTGATGAAGCTGGACTTACCGGCGCCGGTCGCGCCCGCGACGAGGATGTGCGGCATCTTCGCGAGGTTCGCGACGACGTAGCCGCCCTCCACGTCCTTGCCCACGCCCATGACCATCGGGTGCTCGGTGCGGCGGGCCGCCGACGAGCGCAGCACGTCGCCCAGCACGACCGTCTCGCGGTCGGAGTTCGGGATCTCGATGCCGATCGCGGACTTGCCCGGGATGGGCGACAGGATCCGCACGTCCGCGCTGGCCACCGCGTACGCGATGTTGTTCGACAGCGACGTGATGCGCTCGACCTTGGTCTTCGCACCGACCTCGACCTCGTACCGCGTGACCGTCGGTCCGCGGGTGAAGCCCGTCACCTGCGCGTCGACGCCGAAGTCCTCGAAGACCTTGGTCAGCGACTCGACCACCCGGTCGTTCGCCGCGGACCGGGTCTTGTGCGGCGCGCCCTTGCCGAGCGACTCCTCGCTGGGCAGCAGGTAGACCGTGTCTCCGTCGAGCATCGGCTGCTCGGCGCGGCCCATCGGCGGCAGGTCGCCGGCGGGCGCGGGGGCGGGCTCGTCGGGCACCACGGCGGCGACGGCCTCGGTGGGCGCGGTCGCGGCGGCGCCGACGCGCTGGGTGGCCTTGCCTCGGCCGGCCTTCGCCCCCTTGCCGGCGGCCTCCTTCTCGAGCGTGGCCGCCTTCTCGAACGCCTCGTCGCCGGCGTACCCGTCCAGTCCGTCGGCGGCGGCCGCCTCCGCGGCACGCTCCGCCTTCGTCCTGCGGGTGCGCTTCTTGCGCGGCGCCGGGTCGGTGCCGTCGTGCCGGGAGACGCCCTCGGCGAGCGCGAGCCCGTCGTCGTCCACGGCCTCGTCGGGGCGGTGGTTGCCGGTGAGTCGGTCGTACAGGCCCCGCAGCCGCTCGGGGATGCGGTGCACCGGGGTGGCCGTGACCACCAGGAGCCCGAAGAAGCCCAGGAGCAGGAACAGCGGGACGGCGACCCACTCGGTCAGCCCGGTCACGACCGGGGTCGCGGCCAGGTAGCCGATGATGCCGCCCGCGTCCTGGAGCGCCTCGAAGCCGTCGGACGGGGCCGGGGTGCCCTCCGCGATCGCGACGAGCGCGCACACGGACACGACGACGAAGATCAGGCCGATGGCGACGCGGGAGTTCGCCTGCCCCCGCTCGGGGTGCCGCATGACGCGGAACCCCAGCCACAGGAGCAGCACGGGGACGGCCACGCCGGCCAGCCCCACGGTGCCGGCGACGACGGCGTGCACGACGGTGCCGAAGGTGCCGGAGATCCCCCACCACTCGCGCGCGGCCACGACCAGCGCGAGGGCGATGAGGAAGAAGGCGACGCCGTCTCGGCGGTGCTCGGGTTCCAGGTCTCTTGCTCCCTTGGTGATGCTGCGGGTCAGGCCGCCGATCCCGTGCGCGACGCCCAGGTAGAGGCCGCGCACCGCCCGGACGGGCCACGACTGGCCCGACGGGCCCGACCGTACCGGTCGTCGTGCCGGCTGCTTGCGCGTGCCGGTGCCCCGGCCCGACCCCTTGCCCGACGACCGGGTGGAGGACGACCGGGCGGGCGCGCGCCGGGTCGGGGCGGCCACGGATGCGGTCCGCCCCGTTCGCGAAGTCCCCCGCGCAGTCCCGGTGATCGGGGTCCCGGTGATTCTGCGGGCGGGTGTCCGGGTCGCCATGATGCCCCCACGGTACCCGCGCCACGGGCCACGACGCCGCAGGTCCCGGGCGCGTGTTGCCGCCGCCGGGCGGGCCCTCAGCCGGCTGTGAGAAGCCCCACGGCCAGCGTCACGACGCCGAGGGCGAGGACGACCGCGCCGGCGGGGAGCAGCAGGACGGCCCGGTTCGGCGACGTACGCCCCGCCCCCACGGCGGAGAGGAAGAAGCCGGCGGGCAGGAGGATCGCGGCGACCAGCACGCCGGTCGCGGCGACCCACCGCCAGACGCCGACGAGGTCCGTCGCCTCGGCCAGGACGACGCAGAGCAGCCCGAGGACGACGAGGACCCCGGCGTGCGCGTGACCCGCCCGGAAGAAGGACGTCTGGAACGGCGTCGCGGGCGCCTTCCCGGTGACCACCTTGACGAGGAACCAGCCGCCGGACTCGATGCCGACCACGGTCAGGAGGACGACCCCCGCGGTGATGCGGGCGGCGTCGGTGAGCTCGAGCACGGGGACCTCCGGTGACGGGGACGGCGTCGGAACGTTTACGAACACTGTTATGGAACACCGTTCGCAAACGCGCGTCAAGGGGTCTACGCTCGCCGCATGGCTCGCCCCCGCCTGCACGACGACGCCCTGCGCACCCGCCTGCTGGAGGTCACCTCCGAAGCCCTCTCCACGGGGGGCGAGCAGGCCGTGACGGTCCGGTCGGTCGCGGCCTCCGCCGGCACCAGCGCGTCGGCGGTCTACGCCCTGTTCGGCTCGCGCGAGGAGCTGCTCGCCGCCGTCAGCGCCGAGGGCTTCCGCCGGTTCGCCACGCACCTGGCCGCCGTCCCGCGCACGGACGACCCCGTCGCCGACCTGCGCGCCCTCGGGGTGGCGTACCGGCGCAGCGCGCTGGCCGACCCGCACTTCTACCGGACGATGTTCGACCGCGCCGTGCGTCCCGGCGCCGACGCCCCGCCCGCCACCGAGCAGCCCACCTTCCGTGTGCTGCTCGCCGCCTCCGCGCGCGTGCTCGGCGTCGGGCCCACCGACGCCGAGCCCGTCGCCGTCGGGCTGTGGGGGCTCGTGCACGGCCTCGTGTCGCTCGAGCTCGCCGGGCTGCTTCCCGGGGACGAGCCCGCCCGCGCCGCACGCTACGACGCCGCCGCGGGCGCCGTCGGCCCCGCGCTGCTCGCGCGCTGAGGCACGGGGTCCGGACGCGCTGCTCAGCCCGCCCGGCGCCACTCCTCGACGTCGGCCACGTGGCGCGCGACCGTCCCGGCCGGCAGGAACGACCCGCGGAACGACGCCGCCGCGAGGTCGGCGCGCTGGTCGCGGGTCAGGCGGAACTGCGCGGTCACGGCATCGTCGACCTCGTCGACGTAACCGCCGAAGTACGACGGGTCGTCGGAGTTCAGCGAGACGTTCAGGCCCGCCTCGAGCATCGCCGGCAGCGGGTGCTCGGCGAGGGACGGCACGGCACGCAGCCGCACGTTGGAGACGGGGCACACGGTGAGCGGGACCTGGTCGCGCACCAGGCGCGCCACGACGTCCGGGTCCTCGAGCGCGCGGATGCCGTGGTCCACGCGCTCCGCGCCGAGCACGTCCAGGACCTCGGTCACGTGCCAGGCCGGGCCCTCCTCGGCCGCGTGCGCCGTGCGCCGCAGCCCGTGCGCGGCGGCCTTCGCGAACGCGGGCGCGAACGGGGCGGCCGAGAACCCGACCTCGGTGGACGCGAGCCCGACGCCGGCGACCGGCGCGTCGAGGGCCAGGAGGTCGTCGAGCAGCTCCTCCGCCTCCGCCCCCGGCCGGTGCCGCAGGAAGGCCGCGATCAGCAGGCCGCTGACGCCCAGCTCGGCCTCGCCGGCCTCGAGGCCCTGCGTCACGCCGCCCACGACCTCCGCCAGGGGCACGCCCCGCGCGACGTGGGTCTGCAGGTCCACCATGAGCTCCGCGTGCCGCACCCCGCCCGCCGCGGCCCGGCGCAGGTACGCGACCGTGAGGTCCGCGAAGTCCTCCGCCGTGCGGAGCACCTGCGACGTCGCGTGGTAGAGGTCCAGGAACGACTGCAGGTCGGTGAAGGCGTACGCGGTGCGCAGCGCGGCCGGGTCCTCGAACGGCAGGGCGATCCCGTTCCGCTCGGCGAGCGCGAAGGCCAGCTCCGGCTCGAGGGTGCCCTCCAGGTGCAGGTGGAGCTCGGCGCGCGGGGGTCGCTGCGCGGTCGACGAGGTCGGGGTCGACGAGGGTGAGGTCGACGGCGATGGGGTCATGCCAGGCAGCGTACGGGCCCGTGACCGCCGGTCAGGCGACCGGGGCGAGCCGGGCCCGCAGGCCCCCTGTGATCTCGCGCACCAGGCCGACCCAGAGCAGGCCGCCCGCCACCACGGCCACGGTGGCGAGGCCCTCGAACACGGGGATGGTCTCCGGGTCGCGCGAGGCGAGACCGAGGGACGAGAAGGCCGCCTGGTTCGACGCCCACAGGCCGACGAGCCAGCACGCCCACCACCAGCCGAGGCGGCCCGGCGTCCGCCCGCCCACCACGGCGGCGCGCACGTCGCGCACCACCTGGAACGGGAACCAGAGGGAGACGACGGGGACCGCCCAGCCCAGCCAGACCCACACCGGCCCGCGCACCTGCCGGACCGTCGGGGACAGCACCACCGCGGCGCGACGGCACTGCTGGAGCCAGAGGCACGCGACGACGAACGCCGCGACCTGGAGCGGCAGGAGGAGGTTGCCGAGCTCGTCGTACGGCGTCGAGACCTCCAGGAGGGACCCGCCCGCCGCGAGCGCCGCCTCGTAGGGCGCGACCGCCTGGAACGAGGCTGCCAGGAGCACCACCTGGATCGCGCACCAGGCCACGGCGAGGGCCACCGCGGCCGTCGCGAGGCCCGTCGGTGCGGCCGGCGCGGGTTCCGGCGAGGCCCAGCCCGCCGGGACCGCGGGGGCGCCCGCCGACGGCGGCGTGTACCCGGGCGGCGCGTACGCGCCGAACCGCGGCTGCGGCGGGGCCGCGGGCGCGGTCGCCGGTGGCGTCGCCGGGGTCGTCTCGTGCGGGGCGGCGCCGGACGGCGGGGCGAACGGGTCGGGCTGGGTCATCGAGACCTCCGGGACGGCGGCGGGGGGGGGGGGGGAGCCCCCCCCCCGCCCCCCCCCCCCCCCCCCCCCCCCCCCCCCTCCCCCCCCCCCCCCCCCCCCCCCCCCCCCCCCCCCCCCACCCCCCCCCCCCCCCCCCCCCCCC
>NZ_JBHVSQ010000005.1:127491-142569 GCF_042885055.1 Isoptericola sp. NPDC058082
GGGGTGGGGGGGGTTTGTGGGTGTGTGTTTGGGTGGGGGGGGCGGTGGGGGGGGGGGGGGGGGGGGGGGGGGGGTGCAGAGAACCCGGGGGGGGGGGGGGGGCGCACCCAAAACCCTCTGCGCCCCCCCCGCCGCTCGTGCGCCCTGACCAGGGCGTCCGGCCCGTCAGGCCTCGACGACCACCGGCACGATCATCGGCCGGCGGCGCAGGCGGCGGTTGACCCACTGCCCGATGACGCGGCGCATCACCTGCTGCAGCTGGTAGGTGTCGGTGGCGCCGCCCGCGATCGCGTTCTCGAGCGCGGCGACGACGTCGGGCTGGATCTCCTCGAAGACCGCGTTGCCCTCCGCCATGCCGCGGGCGAGGATCTGCGGGCCGGCGATCACCTTGCCGGTCGCGGTGTCGACGACGGCGAAGACCGAGACGAAGCCCTCCTCGGACAGCGTCCGGCGGTCCTTGAGCTCGTTCTCCGTGACCGCGCCCACGGTCGAGCCGTCGACGAAGACGTAGCCGCAGGGCACCGCGCCCACGACGGACGCCTTGCCGTCCACGAGGTCGACGACGACGCCGTCCTCGGCGAGGATCACGCGGTCGGCGGGCACGCCGGTGCGGACGGCGAGCGCGCCGTTGGCGACGAGGTGACGCACCTCGCCGTGCACCGGCATGACGTTCTTCGGCTTGAGCACGTTGTAGCAGTACAGGAGCTCGCCGGCGCTCGCGTGGCCGGACACGTGCACCTTGGCGTTGCCGGAGTGCACGACGCGCGCGCCGAGACGGGTGAGCCCGTTGATGACCCGGAACACCGAGTTCTCGTTCCCCGGGATGAGCGACGACGCGAGGATCACCGTGTCGCCGTGGCCGACCTGGACCTTGTGGTCGCCGTTGGCCATGCGGCTCAGGGCCGCCATCGGCTCGCCCTGCGACCCGGTGGACATGTAGACGATGCGGTCGTCGGGCAGGCTCGCGGCCTGCTTGAGCTCGACGAGGACACCCGGGGGGACGTCGAGGTAGCCGAGCTCCGCGGCGATGCCCATGTTGCGCACCATCGAGCGGCCGACCAGGGCGACCTTGCGCCCGTGGGCGTGGGCGGCGTTGAGCACCTGCTGCACGCGGTGCACGTGCGAGGAGAACGACGCGACGACGATCCGCTTCTCCGCCTGCGCGAAGGCGGCGTCCAGCGCCGGGCCGATCTCGACCTCGTTGGTGACGAACCCGGGCACCTCGGCGTTGGTGGAGTCGACCATGAACAGGTCGACGCCCTTCTCGCCCAGCCGGGCGAAGGCGCGCAGGTCCGTGATGCGGCCGTCGAGCGGCAGCTGGTCCATCTTGAAGTCGCCGGTGTGCAGCACCGTGCCGGCGCCGGTCGTGACGGCGACGGCGAGCGCGTCCGGGATGGAGTGGTTGACGGCGACGAACTCGCAGTCGAAGGGGCCGAACCGCTCGGTCTGGTCCTCGGCCACGACGCGCAGCACCGGCTTGATGCGGTGCTCCTTGAGCTTGGCCTCGACGAACGCGAGGGTGAGCCGCGAGCCGACGAGCGGGATGTCCCGGCGCAGCCGCAGCAGGTAGGGCACGGCGCCGATGTGGTCCTCGTGCCCGTGCGTGAGGACGATCGCCTCGATGTCGTCGAGGCGGTCCTTGATGTACTCGAAGTCCGGCAGGATCAGGTCCACGCCGGGCTGGTGGTCCTCGGGGAAGAGGACGCCGCAGTCGATGACGAGCAGGCGCCCCTCGTACTCGAGGACGGCCATGTTGCGGCCCACCTCGCCCAGGCCGCCGAGGGCCACGATGCGCAGCCCCTTCGACGGCAGGGCGGGGGGCAGGGGAAGTTCGGGGTGAGGGTGGCTCACGGGGCCTCCAGGCCGGTCGGTCTTACGGAAGTGTGGTGGCGCCCGCACGGACGCCGTCGTTCAGGTAGCCCGCCGTCGCGAGGGCGTCGCGCAGCTGCGCGACGTCGTCCTCGGAGGCGGCCACGTTGGGCAGACGCAGCTCGCGGTTGTCGAGCACGCCGAGCACCTCGAGCGCGGCCTTGGCCATGACGGCCTGGGCGCCGGCGCCGTTGAGCGCCTCGATGACGGGCACGGTGGGCAGGTACGCCTGCAGGGCGCCCGCGGTGTCACCGGCGTCCCAGCGGCGCACGACCTCGGCGAACGCCCCGCCCACGACGTGCGCGGAGACGGACACGACGCCGGCGCCGCCCATGGACAGGAACGGCAGCAGCAGGCTGTCGTCGCCCGAGTACCAGGCGAGGCCCGTCGCGGCCGCCAGGGGGGCGACGGACGACACGTCACCGGTGGCGTCCTTCGTCGCGACGACCTGCGGGTGCCGCGCGATGCGCTCGTAGGTCGACGCCGCGATCCGCACGCAGGTGCGCCCCGGGACGTCGTACAGCATCACGGGGAGCTCGGTGGCGTCGGCGACCGTCGCGAAGTGCCGGTACAGGCCCTCCTGCGACGGACGCGAGTAGTACGGCGAGACGACGAGCAGCCCGTGGGCGCCCGCCTCCGCCGCCTGCTCCGCCATCCGCACGGCGTGCACGGTGTCGTTGGACCCGGCGCCCGCGAGGACGTACGCCCGGTCGCCGACCGCGTCCACGACGGCGCGCACGAGGTCCGCCTTCTCCGGGGTGTGCGTCGTCGACGACTCGCCGGTGGTCCCCGACAGCACGAGCCCGTCGTTGCCGTCGTCCACCAGGCGCTTCGCCACCTTGACCGCCGCATCCAGATCCAGGTCGCCCGAGGGCGTCATGGGGGTCACCATCGCGGTGAGGACGGCGCCGAAAGGGCGCGCGGCGGCAAGGGCGAGCGTCATGAGGTCAACCGTACCGGGCGCGACCGCGCCCGACGGACCGGACTCACCCGTCGAGCAGCCGCCCCAGCCGGGCCGCCAGGTCGGCGACGCCCGCCGCGTCGGCGTCGACCTCGACCGCGCCCGCCGTGCGGACCACCTCGCGCAGGCCCGCCGCGTAGGCGCCCAGGGCGGCGGCGGCGAGGTCGGCGCGGTGCGCCGCACGGCCGGCAGCACCGTCCGCCGCCACCCGGTGCCCGAGCGTCGCCGGCGAGACCCGCAGGATCGCGTGGACGAACCGCGCCCCGCCGTCCGCCGCGGCGTCCGCGAAACGGGCCACCTGGTCGGGTCGCGCCACGAGCTGCGGGACGACGACGCTCGCGCCGGCCCGCAGGTGCGAGCGCGCCATGTCGAGGGCGAGGCGCCGGGCGGGCTCCGCCGCGCGGGCGGGGTCGCCGGAGATCAGCGTGCGGACCACGTCCACGTCGAGGACGAGCGTGCCGGGCCGCCCGGCCGCGAGCGCCGCCGCGACGGTCGACTTGCCGGCGCCCGGCAACCCGTTGAGCAGGAGCAGCGTCACCTCGCCCCCGTCCCGCCCGTCGCCCATCCGCCGATCGTAGGGAACGGCGCCGGGGGCGAAGGTCGTCCGCTCCCCGTGTCGAGCGGACCGACCCCTGTGCATACTCGGGGCATGAGCTCGCTGTCCCCCGCGCTCGTGGCCCACCTGCCGACCGGCATGCTCGCCGACGGTCAGTGGACCGCGGCCTCGGGCGGGCGGACGTTCGAGGTCACCGACCCCGCGACGGGCGAGGTGCTGTTCGACGTCGCCGACGCCTCCCCCGAGGACGGTCGCCGCGCGCTCGCCTCGGCCGCCGACGCCGCACCCGCGTGGCGTGCCGTCGCGCCGCGCGAGCGGTCGGAGCTGCTGCGCGCCGTCTACGAGCGGCTCGTGGCGCGCAGCGGCGCCGTCGCCTCGCTCATCACCGCCGAGTGCGGCAAGCCGCTCGCGGAGGCGCGAGCGGAGGTCGCGTACGGCGCCGACTTCCTGCGCTGGTACGCCGAGCAGGCCGTCCGGGCCGACGGCCTGGTGCGCACGGCTCCCGCCGGCGCGAACCGGCAGCTCGTGCACCGGCGCCCCGTCGGCCCGGCGCTGCTGGTCACGCCGTGGAACTTCCCCATCGCCATGGCGACGCGCAAGATCGGCCCGGCGCTCGCGGCGGGCTGCACGGTCGTGATCAAGCCCGCCCACCAGACCCCGCTCACGACGATGCTGGTCGCCGAGGTGATCCGCTCCGAGGCGGCCGACCGCGGGCTCCCGCGCGGCATCGTCAACGTCGTGCCCACGGCGAGCTCGGGCGACCTCGTGGCGCCGCTGCTCGCCGACGACCGGCTGCGCAAGCTGTCCTTCACCGGCTCCACCGCCGTCGGGCGCGCGCTGCTCAAGCAGTCCGCCGACCAGGTGCTGCGCACGTCGATGGAGCTCGGCGGCAACGCGCCGTTCGTGGTCTTCGCCGACGCCGACCTCGACGCCGCCGTGGACGGCGCGACCGTCGCGAAGCTCCGCAACGCCGGCCAGTCGTGCGTCGCGGCCAACCGCTTCCTCGTGCACGACTCCGTCGCCCGCGAGTTCGCGCAGCGCCTCGCCGACCGGTTCGCCGGCCTGCGCGTCGGGCGCGGCGACACGGACGGCGTCGACGTCGGCCCGCTCATCGACGCCGGGGCCGTCGAGAAGGTGGCCGGGCTCGTCGACGACGCCACGGACCGTGGCGCGCAGGTGCTCACGGGCGGCGGCCGCCCCGACGGTCCCGGCACGTTCTTCGAGCCGACCGTGCTCGCCGGGGTGGACCGGGACGCGCGGGCGGTGCGCGAGGAGATCTTCGGCCCGGTGGCGCCCGTCGTCGGGTTCGCCGACGACGACGAGGCGTTCGCCCTCGCGAACGACACCGAGTACGGGCTCGCCGCGTACGCCTACACCACCTCCCTGGAACGGGCCCTGCGCGTCGGGGCGGAGATCGACGCCGGGATGATCGGGATCAACCGCGGCATGGTCTCCGACGCGAGCGCCCCGTTCGGGGGCATGAAGCAGTCGGGGCTGGGCCGCGAGGGCGGGGAGGCGGGCCTCGAGGAGTTCCTCGAGACGGTGTACGTGGCGCTCTGAGCGACGGACGTTTTTCCCGCGCCGGGGCGGGCCGTGGTTTCCTACCGGCGTGACACGTGGAGAGGGGCGCGACCCGGCGGTGCGGTCCGCCGTCCGCCAGGGGGCGAGCGTGGCGCTCGCCACCGGCCTGTACGGCATCTCGTTCGGGGCGCTCTCGGTCGTGGCCGGTGTCAGCGTGCCGCAGACCATGGCGCTGAGCCTGCTGCTCTTCTCCGGCGGGTCGCAGTTCGCCCTCATCGGCGTCGTCGCCGCGGGCGGCTCCCCCGTCGCCGCCGTGGCCACCTCGACCCTGCTGGGCGTGCGCAACACGCTGTACGGCGCCGTCGTCGCGCCGCTGCTCGAGGTGCGCGGCTGGCGACGGCTCGCCGCGGCGCAGCTCACCATCGACGAGTCGACGGCGGTGGCAGTGGGCCAGCGGGAGCGGGCCGCCACCCGGGCCGGGTTCTGGGTCACCGGGGTCGGCGTCTTCGTGCTGTGGAACGCGTTCACGCTGGTGGGCGCGCTCGCCGGGGACGCGCTCGGCGACCCCCGCGCCTGGGGGCTCGACGCCGCCGCCGGGGCCGCGTTCTTGGCCCTCGTGTGGCCGCGGCTCGCCGCGCGGCGCGCGCAGGTCGTCGCGGCGCTCGCCGTCGTCGTCACCGCCGCGCTGATCCCGGTCGTCCCGGCGGGCGTGCCCGTGCTCGCCGCCGCGGCGGTCGCGATCGCCGTGGGCGTGGTCGCGACGCCGCGCACCCCGGACGGCCGGACGGAGGCCGCATGACCACCACCGTGCTGTGGGCGACCGTCCTCGCCGCCTCGCTGCTCAGCTTCGCGCTCAAGCTCGCCGGCCACCTCATCCCCGAGCACTGGCTCGCGACGGACCGCGTGCAGCGCACCTCGACGCTCGTCACGGTGGCGCTCCTGGTGTCGCTCGTCGTCGTGCAGACGTTCGCCGACGGGCAGGCCCTCGTCGTCGACGCGCGCGTGCCCGCGCTCGCCGTCGCGGCGATCGCCCTCGCGCTGCGCGCGCCGTTCATCCTCGTGGTGGTGCTGGCGGCCGCCACCGCGGCGGGGCTGCGCGCCCTCGGCTGGGGCTGACGACCCGCACGGGGCCGCCCGGTCACTAGGGTGGCCGGATGGCACTCTTCCGCGAGGCGGCCGACGTCTCCGTCCGCCCGGCAGTCCCCGGCGACGAGGACGCCGTCACGCGTGTCCAGGTGTCCGCCTGGCGCGCGACCCACGAGGTGGCGCTGGGCGACGGCGTCGTCGACGCGCTCGACACCGACACGATGCGCGAACGCTGGGCGCGCGCGATCACGGCACCGCCGGGCCCGGGCTTCGCGGTGCTCGTCGCCCTCGACGGGCCGGAGATCGTCGGCTTCGCGGCGGTGGGCCCCGGCCAGCTCGTGGCGCTCGAGGTGGAGCCACGGCACCAGCGCGGCGGCCACGGCTCGCGGCTGCTGTCCGCCGCGGTCGACCGGCTCCGCACGGACGGCGCCGAGCAGGTCGTCACCTGGGTGCTCGACGACGACTCCGCGCGCGAGCGCTTCCTCGGCTCGGCGGGCCTGGGGCCGGACGGCACGTCCCGCACCCTGGCGACCGGCGTGCGCGACGTCGTCGAGCGGCGCTGGTCCGCCGCCATCTGACGCCTGCGGGGCTCCCCCCGACCGCGGGCGGCCGCTCCAGTTGCCTACCGAACGGTAGGTTTTTTGTTAGGCTGCAGGCGTTGCACCGTCGCCGACCCCTGGAGCGCCCCGTGACCCTCGACCAGACCGTGCCCGCCACCGCAGCGGACGGCACCCCCGAGCACCCCGCCGACCCGTTCGACGTCGAGCGCGTGCTCGCGTCGCTCACGCTCGAGGAGAAGGCCTCCCTGCTCTCGGGAGTCGACTTCTGGCACACGCAGCCGGTCGAGCGCGACGGCGCGACCGTCGTCCCGTCGGTCATGGTCACGGACGGCCCCCACGGCCTGCGCAAGCAGGACGAGACCGCGGACCACCTCGGCCTCGGCAACAGCGTGCCCGCCACCTGCTTCCCCACCGCCGCCGCGCTCGGGTCGAGCTGGGACGCCGACCTGCTGCGCCGCGTCGGCGAGGCCCTCGGCCGGGAGACCCGCGCGAACGACGTCGCCGTCCTCCTGGGCCCCGGCGTGAACATCAAGCGGTCGCCGCTGTGCGGGCGCAACTTCGAGTACTTCTCCGAGGACCCGGTGGTGGCCGGCGAGCTCGCGACGGCCCTGGTCGAGGGCATCCAGTCCCTCGGCGTCGGCACGTCGCTCAAGCACTTCGCCGCCAACAACCAGGAGGCCGACCGGATGCGCGTGTCGGCCGACGTCGACGAGCGCACCCTGCGCGAGATCTACCTGCCCGCGTTCGAGCGCGTCGTCACGAAGGCGCAGCCCTGGACCGTGATGTGCGCCTACAACAAGGTCAACGGGGTGTACGCCTCGCAGCACGACTGGCTGCTCACCACGGTGCTGCGCGACGAGTGGGGCTTCGAGGGCCTCGTCGTCTCCGACTGGGGCGCCGTGCGCGACCGGGTCGCCGGGGTCGCCGCCGGGCTCGACCTCGAGATGCCGTCGTCCGGCGGCCGGACCGACGCCGAGGTCGTCGCCGCCGTCCGCTCCGGCGCGCTCGACGAGTCCCTCGTCGACGCCGCCGCGCGCCGCGTGCTGCAGCTCGTCGCGCGCTCGCTCCCGGCGCAGGACGCGCCCGGCACGTTCGACGTCGACGCCCACCACGCGCTGGCCCGCGAGGCCGCCGCCGCGGGCACGGTGCTGCTGAGGAACGACCCCGTCGACGGCGCACCCCTCCTGCCCCTGGCGCCGGACGCCCTCGCGGGTGCCGCCGTCGTCGGCGAGCTCGCCCGCACCCCGCGCTACCAGGGCGCCGGGTCCTCGCAGGTCAACCCGACCCGCCTCGACGACGCGCTCACCGCGCTGCGCGCGGCCGCCGGCGCCGACCTGCCGTTCGCCCCGGGCTACGCGCTGGCCGAGGGCCCGGCCGAGGACCGCTCCCCCGAGACCCTCGTCGCCGAGGCGGTCGAGGCGGCGCGCGGCGCGGGCACCGTGCTCGTGTTCCTCGGCCTGCCCGCCGCGTACGAGTCCGAGGGCTACGACCGCGACCACCTCGACCTGCCCGCCGACCAGGTCGCGCTGCTGCGCGCCGTCGCGGCCGCGAACCCGCGGGTCGTCGTCGTGCTCGCCGGCGGCTCGGCGATCTCGGTGGCCCCCTGGCAGGAGGCCACCCCCGCGCTGCTCACCGGCTGGCTGGGCGGCCAGGCCGGCGGCTCCGCCGTCGCCGACGTCCTCACGGGCGCCGTGGCGCCGTCGGGCCGGCTCACCGAGACGCTCCCGCTGCGCCTCGAGGACACCCCCGCCTTCGGGAACTTCCCCGGCGAGCTCGGCCACGTCCGGTACGGCGAGGGCGTCCTCGTGGGCTACCGCTGGTACGACGCCCGCAAGGTCGACGTCGCCTACCCGTTCGGGCACGGCCTGACCTACACGACGTTCGCGTACGACGACGCCACGGCCGAGGTGACCGGCTCCGGCCCCGACACCCGCGTGCGCGTGTCGGTCCGGGTGACCAACACCGGCGCCGTCGCGGGCGCGGAGGTCGTCCAGGTGTACGTCGGGGACCCGCAGGCCCAGGTGCAGCGGCCCGAGCGCGAGCTCAAGGCGTTCGCCAAGGTGCACCTCGAGCCGCACGCGTCGCGGGTCGTGACGTTCGACCTCGACGCCCGCGACCTGTCGTACTGGCACCCCGTGCTGCGCCGCTGGGCGCTCGAGGGCGGCGAGTTCCGGGTCGCCGTGGGCGCCTCGTCGCGCGACCTGCGCGCCGAGCTCGTGGTCGACGTCGTCGGCGAGGACGTCACCCTCCCCCTGCACGAGCTGTCGACGCTCGGCGAGGCGCTGGACCACCCGGTCGCCGGGGCGATGATCCGGCCCGCCCTCGAGGCGACGCCGATCGACCCGTCGATGCTCGCCATGGCCACGGACATGCCGCTCGCGGTGATCGCCGACTTCGGCCTGGCAGGCTTCGACCGGGGCACCCTCGAGCAGCTCGTGGCGGCCGCCGACGCCTGACGCCCGAAACCCCGTGGGCGCTCGATCGGTGCCGGCCGGACCACCGACCACACCGATCGAGCGCTCACGACGTCAGGCCGCGTCGACGACGATCAGGTCGAGGTAGGCCCGCAGGTCGGCGGACATGTCGACACGCTCGGCGCGCGGCCGCTCGAGCGAGTACAGCCACTGGATCTGCAGCCCGTCCATGAGCGCCACGACGGTGCGTGCCGCCACCCCGGCGTCGACGCCGTCGCGCAGCCGGCCGTCGGCCGCGAGCCGCTCGAGCTCCGTGCGGACCCGCTCGAGGGTGTCCGCGTACCGTCGCGCGAAGTAGTCGTGCGCGGGATGGTCGGTGGACGTGGCCTCGGCGGCCAGACCGGTGAAGACCTCGACGACGGGCCGTCGCAGCGCGTTGCGCTGCACGAGGCGCACGAGCGCCTCGAACATGGTGCGGCCCTGCTCGACGTCGGTGTCGAAGTCCGCGAAGTCCACCGCGTCGCGGTGCTCCAGCACCGCCTCCAGCAGCGCGGCCTTGGTCGGGAAGTGGTGCAGCAGCCCCGGGTGCGAGATGCCGACGCGGGCCGAGATCTCCCGCAGGGAGGCGCCGTGGTACCCGACCTCGGCGAACGCGACGATCGCCGCCTGGAGGATCTCCTCGCGCTTGGCCCGTCCCTTGGCGTAGCCCCGGCGGGGCGCGGCCTCGTCCTGGATCGTCGTGTCGCTCACGTCGGCCATTCTCCCTCGTTCGCCCGCCACGCCGGACGGGACGGTTCACCCGCACGCGCCCCAGCAGGACCCTTGGCACCAATACCTACCATGCGGTAACCTCGCTTCCCGACCGGCCGGTAGGCATTGGTCGCCAGGCGGGTCCGACGGCGGGCCCGGCAGAGAATCAGGAGTCGTCCATGGCAGACGTTCAGGCCCCCGCACCGACCGGCCCGTCCCCGGCGTCCCCGACCCGCAGCCCGGAGGCCGGCCGCGCCGCCGCGGGCACCGGGACGGTCGTCGCCTACGTCCTCGCGTTCTTCACGCTGTACATCGCGGTGCTCACGCCGGTGGTCAGCACGCTGGCGCTCAAGGTCGACGCCCTGTCCACGCCCGAGACCCGCGCCACGAACCTGGCCCTCGTCACCGGCGTGGGCGCGTTCTTCGCGTTCGTCGCGAACCCGGTCGCGGGCGCCCTGTCCGACCGCACGACGTCGCGGCTCGGCATGCGGCGGCCCTGGCTGCTGTGGGGCGTGCTGCTCGGCGCCGTCGGCCTCCTGCTCATCGCGTTCGCGCCCGCGATCTGGATGGTCGTGATCGGGTGGGCCGTCACGCAGGCCGCGATGAACGGCACCCAGGCCGCGCTCCAGGCGCTGCTGCCCGACCAGGTGGCCGAGACCCAGCGCGCCCGCGTCTCCAGCCTGCTCGGCATGGCCCAGCAGCTGGCGCCGCTGGTCGGCATCGCGCTCGCCTTCGCGTTCACCGCGGCCGGGGCGGACGAGATCTGGATCTTCGTCGTCCCCACGGCCCTGGCCGTCGTCGGCGTGCTCGCCCTCGTGGCCGTCCTCCAGGACCGCCACCTCGACCGGGCCGACGTCGCCCCTTTCCGCCTCGGCGCGTTCCTCAAGGGCTTCTGGGTCTCGCCGCGGCAGCACCCCGACTTCGCGTGGACCTTCCTCGGCCGCTTCCTCATGCTCTTCGGCTTCGCGCTGTACAACACCTACCAGCTGTACTTCCTCATCGACCGGTTCGGCTTCGACACCGCCACGGCGCTGAGCTGGCAGCTGCGGCTCATGGTCGTGCAGGCCGTCGTCATGGTGGTCGCCTCCCTGCTGGGCGGCGTGCTGTCCGACCGCACGGGCCGCCGCAAGGTCTTCGTGGTCGTCGCCACCCTGCTCGCCGGGGCCGGCCTGCTGACCTTCGCCCTGGTCCAGGGCCCCGCGATGCTCTACCTGGGCGCCTCGCTGTTCGGTGCCGGCCTCGGCGCCTACTTCGCCGTCGACCTCGCGCTGGTCACGGACGTGCTGCCCAACGCCGAGACCGAGGCCGCCAAGAACATGGGCGTGTTCAACATCGCCAACGCGCTGCCGCAGTCCGTGGCCCCGGCCCTCGCCCCGGCGTTCCTCGCCATCGGCGCCGGCGGCAGCAACTACACCGCCCTGTTCGCCGTCTCCGCGGTCATCGTCGCCCTCGGCGCCGTGGCCACCCTGTTCATCCGAGGAGCCCGCTGATGACCGACGACACCGACGCCACCGCCCCGGCGCCCGCCGACGCCCCGTACCGCGACGCGTCGCGCCCCGTCGCCGAGCGCGTCGCCGACCTGCTCGGACGCATGACCCTCGAGGAGAAGGCGGGCCAGCTCTTCCAGACCATGATCGAGGTGGGCTCCGGCGGCGAGCTGTCCGAGGGGCCGTCCGCGATGGGCGTGCCCGCCACCACCGACATGGTCGTGAAGCGGCAGATGACGCACTTCAACGTGCTCGCGGCGCCCCCGACCGCGCGCGAGTTCGCGCGGTGGCACAACCGGCTCCAGGAGCTCGCGGCGTCCACCCGGCTCGGCATCCCGGTCACGGTGTCCACCGACCCGCGGCACGCCTTCACGGACAACCCCGGCACCGCGCTGCTGTCCGGGCCGTTCTCGCAGTGGCCGGAGACGCTCGGCCTCGCCGCCACCCGCGACGAGCGGCTGGTCGAGGAGCACGCCGACGCCGCGCGCCGCGAGTACCTCGCCGTCGGCATCCGGACGGCGCTGCACCCGCAGGTCGACCTCGCCACCGAGCCCCGCTGGGCCCGCGCGAACGGCACGTTCGGCGAGGACGCGGAGCTCACCGGCCGGATGGGCGCCGCGTACGTGCGCGGGTTCCAGGCCACCGGCGACGTCGCCCGCGAGGCCGGCCTGCCCGGCACGTTCGGCGAGCGGTCGGTCTCGACGATGACCAAGCACTTCCCGGGCGGCGGGCCCCAGCAGGACGGCGAGGACCCGCACTTCGCCTACGGCCGGGAGCAGGTGTACCCGGGCGGCCGCTTCGCCGAGCACCTCGAGCCGTTCAAGGCGCTGCTCGCCGCCGGGACGCGGCAGATGATGCCGTACTACGGCATGCCGGTGGGCCTCGACGCGGACCTCGGCGACGGGCCCGAGACGGTCGAGCCGGTCGGCTTCGGGTTCAACCGTCAGATCCTCACGCGCCTGCTGCGCGACGAGCTCGGCTTCGACGGCGTCGTGTGCACCGACTGGGGCCTGGTGTCCGACGCCGAGATCCTGGGCCAGCCGTTCCCCGCCCGCGCCTGGGGCGTCGAGCACCTGGCGCCCGTCGACCGGCTGGAGAAGATCCTCGCGGCCGGCGCGGACCAGCTCGGCGGCGAGGCGTGCCCCGAGCTCGTCGTGGAGCTGGTGCGCGCCGGGCGCGTCGCCGAGTCGCGGATCGACGAGTCGGTCGCCCGCCTGCTGCGCGAGAAGCTCGAGCTGGGACTGTTCGACGGCGCCCGCTACGTCGACCCCGACGCCGCCGCGTCCGTCGTCGGGCACCCGGACCTCGTGGCCGCCGGGCGCCGCGCCCAGTCGCGGTCCGTGACCCTGCTGGCGTCCGCGGCCGGCGGCGCGGCACGCCTCCCCCTGGCCCGCGGCCTGCGCGTCCACGTGGAGGGCGCGTCCGACGTCGAGGGCATCGAGGGCGCCAGGGGGACCGAGGGCGTGACCGTCGTCGCCTCCCCCGCCGAGGCGGACGTCGCGCTGCTGCGTCTCAAGGCGCCGTACGAGGACCGCGGCCCCGGCTTCGAGGGCTTCTTCCACGCCGGCTCGCTCGACTTCCCCGCGGACGTCGTCGCGCACGTGGCCGAGGTCGCGGCGCAGGTGCCGACGGTCGTGGACGTCTACCTCGACCGGCCGGCGATCCTCGGCCCGGTGCTCGAGGCGCTGGGCGACGGCGGGTCGCTGGTCGTGAACTTCGGGGCCTCCACCCCCGCGCTGCTCGACGCCCTCACCGCCGCCGTGCCCGCGGAGGGCCGCCTCCCGTTCGACCTGCCCCGCTCGACGGCCGCCGTCGAGGCGTCCCGCGAGGACGTCCCGTTCGACACCGCCGACCCGCTGTTCCGGTTCGGCCACGGCCTGCCGGTCTGACGGTGGTGGGCGCCCACGACGCACGACGACCGCCGATGGGAGGATGAGGCGGTGACGTCCTCCTCCCCTGCCCCCGCCCGCACCGTCCGGGACGCGGCGGCGGGGATCGCCGTCCTCGGCGTCGCCAACTTCGTGGCCATCACCACGGAGGTGCTGCCGGTCGGCCTGCTGCCGCAGGTCGCGCGCGGCGTCGGGGTGAGCGAGTCGACGGCGGGGCTGCTCGTCACCGTCTACGCGTTCGTGGTCGCCGCCTGCGCGGTGCCGCTGACGATCGCGACCCGCTCGCTCGCCCGCAAGCCCCTGGTGCTCGCCACGCTCGCCACCTACGCGGCGAGCAACCTGCTGGTGGCCGTCGCGCCGTCGTACGCCGTGGTGGCGGGCGCGCGGGTGCTGGGCGGCCTGGGGCACGCGGTGTTCTTCTCGGTGTCGATCGCCTACGCCGCGCGCCTCGTCAGCCCGCTGTACACCGGCCGCGCCCTCACGCTCGTGACCGCGGGCGGCACGCTCGGATTCGTGCTCGGCGTCCCGCTGTCCACGTCCCTCGGGGCCGCCGTGGGCTGGCGCTGGTCGTTCGGCGTGCTCGCGGCCGTCTGCGCGGTGACCGCCCTGCTCGTGGCGCGGCTGCTGCCGTCGGTCGCCGTCGAGCCCGCCGCCCCGCGCGACGCCGCGGCCGCCCGCCGCGGCCGCGCCCGGCTCGGGCTCGTGGTGGGCACCAACACCGTGCTCTTCGGCGGGCAGTACACCGTGTACACGTACATCTCCGTGCTGCTCCTCGCCGCCGGGCTGTCCGAGCCGGCCGTCGGCCCCGCGCTGCTGGTGTTCGGCGCTCTCGGGCTCGTCGGCCTCTGGGGCGCCGCCCGCTACCTCGACCGGAGCCCGCGCGCCCTGACGATCGTCGCGATGGCAGCGATCGCCGTGTCCCTGGTCGCGCTCGCCCTCGCCCTCCCGGGCACCGTCGGCGTGCTCGTGGCCGCGGGCGTGTGGCTCGCCGCCTTCGGCGCGATCCCCGCCACGTTCCAGGCCGCGGCGCTGCGCACCCAGGGCGCCACCGCGGACGTCGCCGGGGCGTTCGTCAACGCGACCTCGAACTTCGGCATCGGGCTCGGCGCCGCGGTGGGGGCGGCGGTGGTCGCCGGTCCCGGGGCACGCGCCCTGGCGCTGACCGGGGCCGCGATCGTCGCCGTCGCGCTCGTCGCGGTCCTCGTCGCCCGCCAGGCGTTCCCGCGCCACGCGTCGTCGTAGGGCCGGCGGCCGAGGGCGTCTCCGTCCCGACGAGCCGTTCCCGAGCCGTCACGACGCCGTGACGCGCCCGTAGCACCCGGGTGCGACCGTGTCCCCATGAACCTGTCGGGGGCGCTGCCAGGAGCCTCGCGCGGTGGCCGTGCTGACGGTGCCGCGCCGCTCGTGACCGACTACTTCGCGGCGCCCACCGACGCCGTCGCCGCGACGGTGGTCCACCAGGAGGCGGGGCCGTCCGTGCTGGCGCGAGGCTCGGGCCGGCCGCTCTTCGACACCGTCCGGCTGCCCGCGGTGGAGCCGTTCGTGATGCTGGGGCGCGTCGCGGAGGCGCTGTGCGCGCGGCCGTACGCCGAGGTCACGGCGCACCCGCGGCACGGCGCCCTGGTCGACGGCGCGGACGAGGGACCCTGGGTGGTGGCCGTCTCGGACGAGCTCGCGGAGGCGCTGGCCGCCGCGGACCCGGACCGGCTGGTCGCCGTCGCGCGCTCCTGGGCGACCTCGAGCGGCGGGGCCGTACCCGCCGCCGACCGGTTCGCTCCCGCGCTCGTCGCGCTGGGCGAGCTCGCCGACCGTGCGCGCCAGGTGCGCCACGGGCTGTACTGCTGGGCGCGGCTGGCGCCCCTGGGCCCGGGGGGCGTGCCGCGCGGGGAGGGGTGAGGGGGGGGGGGGGGAGGGGGGCTGGGACGACAGTACCGGAGAGGGCGCTTGGCCTCCTTCGTTTGCGGCTGCGCGCTCGAAGCGCCGCT
>NZ_JBHVSQ010000005.1:142579-145331 GCF_042885055.1 Isoptericola sp. NPDC058082
GGGAAGACGGGGGGGGCAAGGAGTGCCGGGGGTGGCGTGGCGGGGTGTGTTGGGCGTTTTGGGGCCCGCCTTCCTTCTCTGGGGGGACGGCCGGCGGGCGGGTCAGGACGTCGCGTCCGGCCTGAACATCGACGACGCCTTGCGCAGCATCTCGCGAGCGCGGCGACGGTCGCCGGCCGCGTCGTAGGCGAACGCCAGGTGGTACCAGACCTTCCAGTCGTCCGGGTCGCGCTCCACCGCAGCGCGCCGCTCCTCGAACGCGGCGTCGGCGGCCGTGCGGTCCACCCGGCCGCCGGGCGAGCGCGGCAGGTCGTCGACCGGCAGCTCGCCCGCGGCCGCGAGCAGGTCGGCCATGTGCTGCACCCGCGTCGCGAGACGGTACTCGCGCGCGATGAGCACGATGACGAGCAGCGGGATCACCAGCACGGCCAGGCCGATGGCGATCAGCACCGGCTCGCCGGTCCCGATCATCGAGACGCCGCGCCCGGCGATCTGCCAGACGTACAGCGCGAGCAGCGCGGTGACGGCGACCGCCCCCGCGAGCCCCCGCGGCAAGCGCCGGCGCGGCGCGTCGCTCACGACAGGTCCAGCACGTTCTCGAGGCCCACGGTCAGCCCGGGCCGGGAGACGACCTCGCGCACCGCCAGGAGCACGCCGGGCATGAACGACACCCGGTCGAACGAGTCCTGCCGGATCACCAGCTGCTCGCCGACATTCCCGAACAGGATCTCCTCGTGCGCGACGAGCCCGCGCAGCCGGACGGCGTGCACGCGCACGCCGTCGACGTCGGCGCCGCGCGCCTCGAGGCCCGTCTCGGTGGCGTCAGGCATCGCGGCCAGGCCCGCCTCCCGACGCGCCCGCGCGATCGCGGCGGCGGTGTGCCGCGCCGTGCCCGACGGGGCGTCCACCTTGTCGGGGTGGTGCAGCTCGACCACCTCGGCCGACTCGAAGTACCGCGCCGCCTTCGCGGCGAACGTCATCGCGAGCACGGCGGACAGGCCGAAGTTCGGCGCGATGAGCACACCGAGCCCGTCCTGTCCGTCCCGCGTCGCGTTGACGCGCTCCAGGTGCTCCGTGACGCGGCCGCGCGAGGCGTCGTCCCACCCGGTCGTCCCGACGACGGCGTGGGCGCCGGCGTCGAGCACCGCGTGCACGTTGGCCTCCGTGGCGGCCGGCACGGTGAAGTCGATCGCGACGTCGGCGCCCGCCAGGGCGTCGGCGTCCACCGCGTCGCCCGCGTCGAGGCGCGCGACCAGCTCGAGGTCCGCCGCCTCCTCGACCGCCCGGCACACGGTGGCGCCCATGCGCCCCGCCGCGCCGAGCACGGCCACCCTGAGGGTCCTGCTCATGAGTCTGGTCTCCATTCGATGAGGTCGGCGGCCGGCACCCGGCCGCCGCACGGCACTCGGTCGCGGGACGGCGGTCAGTCGCCGAAGGGTCCCACGCGGACGACGGACCGCGGCCGCGCGGCCAGGTCGGCGGCGAGCTCGCGGACGTCGTCGACGGTCACGGCGCGGACCCGCTCGAGGGACTCCTCCAGGGTCAGCAGCTCGCCGTACACCAGCTCCGCCTTGCCCAGCCGGCTCATGCGCGACCCGGAGTCCTCCAGGCCCAGCACGAGCCCGCCGGAGAGCTGGCCGATGCTGCGCGCCAGCTCGGCGTCGGTGATGGGCTCGGTCGCCATGCGCTCCAGCTCGGCGACCAGCAGCTCGGTGACCTGGTCGACCTTCGCGGGCGAGCAGCCCGCGTACAGGCCGAACGTGCCGAGCCCGCCGTGACCGGAGGCGAACGAGTACGTGGTGTACGCCAGGCCGCGACGCTCGCGCACCTCCTGGAAGAGGCGCGACGACATGCCACCGCCCAGGACGGCGTTGAGCACGGACAGCGTGAAGCGGCGGTCGTCGGTGGCCGCGAGGCCCGTGGACCCCACGATGACGTTCGCCTGCTCCACCTGGCGCCGCACCGTGAGCTCGACGCCCTCGGTGGGGACGCCGACGGGGTCCGTGGCCGTCGGCCGCCGGTCGCGCGGGGCCGCCCCGGCGGCCAGGTCCCAGCCGCCGGTGCTCAGCGCGTCGGCCACCTGCCCGACGAGGGCGTCGTGGTCGACGCCGCCCGCGGCGGAGACCACCAGGGTCTCGGGCCGGTAGTGCCAGCGGTAGTGCTCCCAGACGGCGTCGCGCGGCACGGCACGGATCGTGTCCGGGGTGCCGCCGATCGGCCGGCCGAGCGGGTGCGTGCCGAGCACGGCGGCGGAGAACTCCTCGTGCACGACGTCGCCCGGGTCGTCGTCGTTCATCGCGAGCTCTTCGAGGATCACGCCGCGCTCGGTCTCGAGCTCGCCCTCGTCGAGGCGCGCCGAGGTGACCATGTCGGCGATGACGTCGACCGCCATCGGCAGGTCGGCGTCGAGCACGCGGGCGTAGTAGCAGGTGTGCTCCTTGCCCGTGGCCGCGTTGGCCTCGCCGCCGACGGCGTCGAAGGCCTCGGCGATGTCCATCGCGGAGCGCCGGGGCGTGCCCTTGAACAGCAGGTGCTCGAGGAAGTGCGTGGAGCCGAAGTGGCCGTCGGTCTCGTCGCGGGAGCCGACGCCGACCCAGGCGCCCACCGTGGCCGAGCGCAGGCCCGGCATCGACTCGGTGAGCACACGAACACCGCCGGGGGGGGGGGGGAAGGGGGCGCCCGATGGGGGGGGGGGAGGGGGGAGGGGGAGGGGGCGGAGGGGGGGGGGGGAATACGGGAGGGGTGAGGGAGG
>NZ_JBHVSQ010000005.1:145341-148401 GCF_042885055.1 Isoptericola sp. NPDC058082
GCTCCTATGGGGGCGGGGGGGAGGTCGGGAGGGGGTGGGGGGAGAAAAAGAACACCGCGGGGGGGGGGGGGGGGAGGGGTTCCCACCCCTCCTTCCCCGGCGGTCAGGTCGGCACCGGGCTCGCCCGCGGGGACGAGCGGAAGGTGCCAGGACATCAGAGCGTCAGGCCTCCGCAGGGGTCTCGGCCGCGGCGTCGGCGGACTCGTCGGACTTCTCGTCCTCGGTCACCGCGACGAGCGAGAGCTTGCCGCGCGGGTCGATCTCACCGATCTCGACCTGGACCTTCTGGCCCACGGACAGCACGTCGTCGACGTTCTCGACGCGCTTGCCGCCCACGAGCTTGCGGATCTGGCTGATGTGCAGCAGTCCGTCCTTGCCCGGCGAGAGGGAGATGAACGCGCCGAAGGACGTCGTCTTGACGACGGTGCCGACGAAGCGCTCGCCCACCTCGGGGACGTGCGGGTTGGCGATCGCGTTGATCGCCGCGCGGGCGGCCTCGGCCGAGGGGCCGTCGGTGGCGCCGATGTAGACGGTGCCGTCGTCCTCGATGGAGATGTCCGCGCCCGTCTCCTCCTGGATCTGGTTGATCATCTTGCCCTTGGGCCCGATGACCTCGCCGATCTTGTCGACCGGCACCTTCACGGAGATGACGCGCGGGGCGTTCGGGGACATCTCGTCGGGCACGTCGATCGCCTCGGCGAGCACCTCGAGGATGGTCAGGCGCGCGTCGCGGGCCTGGGTCAGCGCGCCGGCCAGGACCGAGGCGGGGATGCCGTCGAGCTTGGTGTCGAGCTGGATGGCCGTGACGAACTCGCTGGTGCCGGCGACCTTGAAGTCCATGTCGCCGAACGCGTCCTCCGCGCCCAGGATGTCGGTCAGCGCGGCGTAGCGGGTCTCACCGTCGACGGTGTCGGAGATGAGGCCCATCGCGATGCCCGCGACCGGGGCCTTCAGCGGCACGCCGGCGTTGAGCAGCGAGAGCGTCGAGGCGCAGACGGAGCCCATCGAGGTGGAGCCGTTCGAGCCCAGCGCCTCGGACACCTGGCGGATCGCGTAGGGGAACTCCTCGCGCGAGGGCAGCACGGGCACGAGGGCCCGCTCGGCCAGCGCGCCGTGACCGATCTCGCGGCGCTTCGGGCTGCCGACGCGGCCCGTCTCGCCCGTGGAGAACGGCGGGAAGTTGTAGTTGTGCATGTAGCGCTTGCGCGTGACCGGCCCGAGCGAGTCGATCTGCTGCTCCATGCGCAGCATGTTCAGCGTGGTGACGCCCAGGATCTGGGTCTCGCCGCGCTCGAACAGGGCGGAGCCGTGCACGCGCGGGATGACCTCGACCTCGGCGGACAGGGTGCGGATGTCCGCGAGCCCACGACCGTCGATGCGGACGCCCTCGGTGAGGACGCGCTGGCGGATGAGCTTCTTCTGCAGCGCGCGGTACGCGGCCGACAGCTCCTTCTCGCGGCCCTCGAAACGCTCGCCGAGCGCACCCAGCAGGCCCTCCTTGAGCTCGTCCAGGCGGTTCTCCCGGTCCTGCTTGTCCGCGATCGCGAGCGCGTCGCGCAGCGTCGTGGAGACCTCGTCCTCGACGGCGGCGAACGCGTCGTCCTGGTAGTCGAGGAAGACCGGGTAGTCCTTGACCTCCTTGGCCGCCTGGGCGGCGAGCGAGGCCTGGGCCTCGCACAGGGCCTTGAGGAACGGCTTCGACGCCTCGATGCCCTGGGCGACGACCTCCTCGGTCGGCGCGGCGACGCCCTCGGTCTTGATGAGCTTCCAGGCGTCGTCGGTCGCCTCGGCCTCGATCATCGCGATGGCGACGTCGTCGCCCACGATGCGGCCGGCCACGACCATGTTGAACACGGCGCGCTCGAGGTCCGAGTACTTCGGGAACGCGACCCACTGGCCGTCGATCAGCGCGACGCGCACACCCGCGACCGGGCCGGAGAACGGCAGGCCGGAGATCTGCGTGGACGCCGACGCGGCGTTGATCGCCAGCACGTCGTAGGCGTCGTCCGGGTGGATGGCCAGGACGTCGATGACGACCTGGACCTCGTTGCGCAGGCCCTTGACGAACAGCGGGCGCAGCGGGCGGTCGATGAGGCGGCAGGCCAGGATCGCCTCCGTCGAGGGACGACCCTCACGACGGAAGAACGAGCCGGGGATCTTGCCGGCGGCGTACTGCCGCTCCTCGACGTCCACCGTGAGGGGGAAGAAGTCGAACTGGTCCTTGGGGTGCTTGCCGGCCGTCGTGGCCGACAGCAGCATCGTCTCGCCGTCCAGGTACGCGGCGACGGAGCCGGCGGCCTGGCGGGCGAGGCGGCCCGTCTCGAAGCGGACGGTGCGGGTGCCGAAGCGGCCGTTGTCGATGACGGCCTCGGCGAACTGGATCTCGGGACCCTCCACGGGTGCCCTCCTTGATCTCGAGGGCGCCGCCGCGGCTCGGCGGTCTTCGATCGAGGCCCACGGAGCCGGGCCCGACCCGATGGTCGGACGGTTCGGGAGGCCACTACCGAGGACCGGACGAGGATCCGGCGGCGCGATGGTGGTTATGACAGGGACATCACACCAGACCAGCCCGGCCCCCGCGAGGGTGACCGGGCTGGTCGGCAGAGTCAGCGGCGCAGGCCGAGGCGCTGGATCAGCGCGCGGTAACGCTCGATGTCGATCTTCTGCAGGTAGGCCTGCAGGCGGCGGCGCTGGCCGACGAGGAGCAGCAGGCCACGACGCGAGTGGTGGTCGTGCTTGTGCTCCTTGAGGTGCTCGTTCAGGTCGTTGATGCGCTGCGTGAGGAGCGCGATCTGCACCTCGGGCGAGCCGGTGTCGCCCTCGTGAGTGGCGTACTCGGTGATGATGGACTGCTTGGTGGCAGCGTCGAGCGGCATGGCTCTCCTTCGGTGTCGTTGCGCGGTGCTCCGGGACTCGTTCACCGGGGCGCTCTGGATCCGCGGCCGTTCGTACGGCCCCACCATGCTACCAGCGCGGGGGAGAGAAAGAGGAGGAGGGGGGGGGGGGAGAGGGTGAGAACAAAAAAAGGGAGGAGGGGGGGCCCTCTCTTCTCACCCTACA
>NZ_JBHVSQ010000005.1:148411-150638 GCF_042885055.1 Isoptericola sp. NPDC058082
CTGGCCGTCTGATCCTCCCCGCAAATCAACCACCCTCCCCTCCCGGCGGACCCGCTCTCCCCCCGCGACGTGTGCCACGACACAGCAGGGGACGGTTCAGTCGCCGTCGTGACCCGCCGGACGCCCGTCGACCTGGCGGAACGTCGTGCCGTCGTCGAGGGTCAGGACGCCGGCGAAGCGGAGCAGGTCGCCGATCGTCGTGATCATCTTCCCGCCGTCGATCCGCACCCCCTGCGCCGGGGTCCAGCCCGTGGCGAGGTACGACGTGTCGTCGGCCTTGAGCAGGTAGACGAACGTCTCGCACAGGATCCGGCTGCCGACGTCGCCGAGGAAGTTGCCGTTCCCCTGGATCTCCGCCTCCTTGAGCACGTAGTACCACAGGGGCGTGCCGTCGAGCTCCGCCAGGGCGTCCTTGACGCCCTGCGCGGCGCCGCGGGTGAGCTGCTCGGCGGACAGGGCCGGCACGTGCAGCGCCTCGGCCACCGCCTCCCCGGTGGGCAGGGACAGCCAGTACCCCCGCAGCAGGTTGCGCTGCGCGAGCTGCTTGAGCAGGGCGCTGATCTCCGGGGCCAGGCCGGGGTCGGTGCCCTCCTTGAGCATGGTGGCCAGGCCGGCCGCCAGGAACGGGTCGATCTTCGCCGCGGAGCGCCGGCGGTCCGGGTCGCCCTTGTCGACGAAGCGGGCCCAGTCGATCGGCCAGTTGGACGGGAGCACCTCGCCGGGCGGCGCCCCGGTGGGGACCAGCCCGCCGCCCCCGGTGAACTCGAAGAGCTGCACGAGGCTCGCGAACGCGGCCCGCGGCGCCGCTGCCGGTGGCACGACCTTGCCGAAGTTGAGGTTGAAGTCGTAGCCGTTGCGCACCATCGAGTGCCCGAACCGGAACGCGGCCACGGCGAACTCCAGCGGCATGGCGACCTTGCGACGGGGCCGGAAGAGCAGCGACGGCTCGACGAGCACCTCGTCCAGCACCCCCGGCTTGGTGAGCGTGCGCAGGTAGTCGTGGACCACCAGCCACTGGTAGTGGTGCTGGGTGAGCTGCTGGGCGCGGTCGAAGACCGCCCGCTCGTCCACCGTGAGCCACGGCTCGGTGCGGCGGACCCAGTCCACGACCGCGTTGTGGAACCGGATCAACCCCAGGTGCAGCTGGGCCACGACGAGGTTCTCGTCGTTGCGCCCGTCGGGGATCTTCGCCGAACCGGGGGCCGGCCGCTCGTCCTCCGGGACGTCGAGTCCTGCGATCTCCTCCGACGAGAACCGCGGCAGGTCGCGCTGCGGGTCGTCGCCCGGCGGGACGAGCTCGAACCCCGGGATCGGGGTCGTCGCCACCCGACCGAGCGCGAGCTTGGTCTGGTCGGTCGTGGCGTACGCGGCCTCGCTGCGGGTGGTCCGCCGTCCGGCCTCACCCGGGAACCGCGGCCCGCTGCCGTACAGGCTGTCGAGGTTGAGGAACGGGTGCCGACCGTTGTGCAGGCTGCGGACCACGACCTCCGGCGGGAACGCCGTGAACGGGTCGGAGACGATGTCGCCCAGCACGAGGTCGCCCGGCCGGGGCCGCTCCCCCGCCTCCGGCGGACCGTCCGGGCCGTTGGTGTTGAGCGTGATGTCGTGGTCGATGAACTGGCCCCAGTAGGTGTAGATCGCGGGGATCGTCGAGTCCAGCGCCGGGTTCGGCGGGCCCGCCGGCTCGATCATCCCGGCGCCGAGCTTCTTCAGGGCCGCGACGACCGCGTCCACGGTGGGTCCCGCGACCGGCCCTTCGGGCGGGTCGCCGCCGTCGGTGACCGGCAGGTGCGCGGCGGGGAAGTGCCCGCGCAGGCCGCGGAAGAGGTAGTCGAACGACGTCGTCGCCTCGAAGCGGTCCTCCACGATGTCGCGCAGGACGGCGAGCTCCGTCTCGTGGAGCAACGGGGCCGGCGACGACCCCGGGTCGGGATCCGGTCGCGGTCGGGGTCGCGGGCGCGGGCGCACCTGGCCGCCGTGGCGCACGCTGCGCACCGTCCGGCCGACCGGGTCCGAGTGGAGGTCGTGCCCGGGCTCGGGCGCTTCCTGCTCGATGGTCTGCTGAGCCGCCATGGCTCTGCCCCTCTCGGGAGAAGCGGGCGCCGGGCGCCGCCCGGCGCGGGGCGGGTCCCGGGCGGCAAAGAACAAGCCATCACGGGGATTGTACAGGGCTCCTAGCCCGCAAGCTGTGCCCACATTCGGTCAGGTGAGGGCGGATGGTACCCAT